>NZ_JARGEF010000430.1:0-3496 GCF_033794725.1 Streptomyces sp. ID05-39B
GGCCCCACCTTCGCCCTCTCCCCCGCCGCCTGGGCGCACTTCCTCCCCTACGGCAGCGGGAGCGGGTCCTCGCGCAGCACCGGCGGAGCGGCCAGCGCCGCTTCGTAGGCGTCTCGGGGGAACTCGTAGGGGCCCAGGGCGAGTTCCCCCCATTCCTTCTCCCGGTACGGCTGACGGAAGGCGGACCAGGTCACCGTCGTCGGGGTGAGGGTGACCTTGGCCATGAGGGGCCAGCAGCCCCAGATGCCGCAGGAGCAGCCGAGCAGGGGGACGGTGTCTCCGGGAGTGAGGAAGTGGTGTCCCTCGAACTCGGGGACGCCGAGGCCGTCGTGCTGGGTGCGGACCTGCTCGGCGGTCTCCTTCTCGTCCTCGGCCTCGTCGTCGAACTCTCCCGCCAGTTCGGCCCGCCACAGCGGGTAGGTCACCTCACCGACGAGCATGCGCAGGTCCTTCCCGTCGACCCTGATGCCCCACACCAGGTGGTCCGGGTAGGTCGGGCTCTCGGCCCAGGGGTAGTGGAAGAGCTCGATGGCGTTCACGGGCGGCATCCTCCCCGGCCGGGGACCTGTTCCGCGAACCGTTTTCTACGGCTTACTGCGGCGCCGCCTGCTGCCGGTACAGCCCCTCCGTCTCGTCGGCGAAGTCGCGCATGATCGCGTCCCGGCGGAGTTTCATGGAGGGGGTCAGGTGGCCCTCCGCCTCGGTGAAGTCGCGGGGCAGGATGGTGAACCGGCGGATCGATTCGGGGCGGGAGACGAGCTTGTTGGCCTCGTCGACCGCGCGCTGGAGTACTTCGTTCAACTCGACGTCGTCGATGAGGAGTTCGGCGGGGACGGGGTGTTTGCCGTTCATCTGACGCCAGTGGGTGAGGCCGTCGGGGTCGAGGGTGAGCAGGGCGGAGACGTAGGGGCGGCCGTCGCCGAGGACCATGGCCTGGGAGATCAGGGGGTGCGAGCGCAGCCAGTTCTCCAGCGGGGCGGGGGCGACGCTCTTGCCGCCGGAGGTGATGATCAGTTCCTTCTTGCGGCCGGTGATCGTGAGGTAGCCGTCGTCGTCGAGTTCGCCGATGTCGCCGGTGGCGAGCCAGCCGTCGGGGGCGGCGGGGACGACTCCGCCGGCCGCCGGGTCCCAGTAGCCGCGCAGGACGTGGTCACCGGCGATGAGTATCTCGCCGTCGGCCGCTATGCGGATCTTCGTGCCGGGCAGCGGCCAGCCCACCGTGCCCAGGCGGGGTTTCATGGGCGGGGTGACGGTCGAGGCGCCGGTGGTCTCGGTGAGGCCGTAGCCCTCGTAGATCTCGATGCCCGCGCCGGCGTAGAACGCGGCGAGGCGGCGGCCCAGCGGGGAGCCGCCGCAGATGGCGTGCCGGACCCGGCCGCCCATGGCGTTGCGGATGCGGCGGTAGACCAGCGGGTCGTAGAGGGCGCGTCCCGCGCGGAGGGTGGCGCCGGGGCCGCTTCCGGTGCCGGCGTTGTGGGCCTCGACGGCCTCGCCGTAGCGGATGGCCGTGTTCACCGCCCGGTCGAAGGTGGACACCCGGCCGCCCGCCTCCGCCTTCGCGCGGGCCGTGTTGAAGATCTTCTCCAGCATGTACGGGATCGCGAGCAGGCAGGTGGGTCTGAACGCGGCCAGATCCGGGAGGAGTTGGTCGGCCTTGAGGCTGGGGGCGTGGCCGAGGCGGACGCGGGCGCGGATGCAGGCGATGGCGACCATGCGGCCGAAGACGTGGGACATGGGGAGGAAGAGGAGCACGGAGAGGTCGTCGGTGGCCGACTTGAAGACCGGGTAGAGCAGCTCGATCGCGTTGTCGACCTCGGCGAAGAAGTTTCCGTGGGTGAGCGCGCAGCCTTTGGGGCGGCCGGTCGTGCCCGAGGTGTAGATGAGGGTGGCGAGGGTGTCGGGGACCAGCATGCCTCGGCGGACCTCGACCTCGGACTCCGGGATGTGCTGCTCGCCCAGTTCGGCGAGGCGCTCCACATGCCCTTTCTCGATCACCCAGATGTGCTGGAGGTCGGGCAGCCGGTCGCGTTCGGGGCCGATGGCCGCCGCCTGCCCGAGCGTCTCGGTGACGAGGGCGACCGCACCGGAGTCCTGGAGGATCCACCGGGTCTGGAAGACGGAGGAGGTCGGGTAGACGGGGACGGTGACCAGTCCGGCAGCCCAGGCGGCGAAGTCGAGCAGCGTCCACTCGTAGGTCGTACGGGCCATGATGGCGATCCGGTCGCCGGGCGCCAGCCCCTCCCCGATCAACCCCTTCGCCACCGCGAGGACTTCGGCGGCGAACTGCTGTGCCGTCACGTCCGCCCACCGGCCCTCCGCGTCCCTGCGGCTGAGGACCACGGCGTCGGGGGCCGCTCCCGCGTTGTCGAACGGCAGCTCCGCGAGCGAGCCGTACGTCATCGGGCGCGCGAACACCGGCATCGACGCCTCCCGCACGGCGCCGTCCAGCCTGCGGGTCTCGGGTTCCACGAGGGCGGGGGGAGCGTCGTAACCGGCGAAGGCCGGCGTGGAGGATGAATACGGGGTGGACACGGGCGGCTCCCTGGGCGTGCAGCGATCGAACTGCTTGCTGCATGAAGTACGTGCCTCGCGCGTCGAGGCGTTCAACCGGGACGGAACCGCAGAAAGGGGTTACCCCCGGTTGGCTAGGGGATCGTACGGGGCGGACGTGTGGGGCTTGTGCGGGTTCGGGGGTGTTGATGGGCCAGGGCTGTGCAACCTCCAGGGGTACCTGAGCGGCCCTCAGGTTCGCTGGTGGCGGCGGCTTTCGCGGGTGACACCGGGTGGGCTTGCCAGTCACCTTACCGACGGTAACCTGACTCCAGAGTAAGGAAAATCGAGCGGGTAGGCGAGGGGGCGGAAGAAGTGGACATGACCGACCGGAACGCGCGTCTCGGCGGCGGGGTACGGGCGCGGTGACCGCCCCGCCGCTCTCCGCCACACCCGCCCTCGGCCCGCTGCTCGCACGCGGAGCCCTCCTGTCACCCTTCAAGCGGCCCCGGCCCGGCGCCGCCTTCTCCGGCGGCCGGCTCGTCCTGCCCAAGCTGCGCGTCGACCTCGCCCGACTTGCCGCCTACGAGCGGGTCTGCGGCTTCCCCACCGGCGACGACGCCCTGCCGATCACCTACCCGCACGTCCTCGGCTTCCCGCTGGCCATGCGCATCATGAGCGGCCGAGCGTTTCCCCTCCCGCTGCTCGGCCTCGTCCACACCTCGATCTCACTGACCCGGCACCGGCCGCTCCCGGCCACCGGGACGACGTACGAACTCGCCGTCCACGTCGATCGGTTGGTCCCGCACCGCCGCGGCACGGAGGCCGTCGTCGTGACCGAGCTGCGGGAGGCCGGAGGCGGCAGGGAGGACCGTGGGGAAGCCTGTTCCCCCGCCCCGGACACGCTCGCCGCGGAGGGCATCGCCCGCTGGGACGTCGACCTGCCACCCGGTGGCCGGCGCCCGGCACCCCTGCCCCGCCCCCCGGCGGCCAGGCCACATCCCCA
>NZ_JARGEF010000431.1:0-3363 GCF_033794725.1 Streptomyces sp. ID05-39B
TCCCGCCCCCAGGAGACCGCCCGGGTGGGGGTCTCCTGGGGGCGGGAGACCCGTGGCGGAGGGGTCAGGTGGTCGGCCAGGTCACGACGCGGTAGTCACGCGCGTGGTAGGTGACGCCCCAGGCGGACCACTGGGCGATGCTCTCGGCGGCGAGCTGGGCGAGGGCTTCGCGGTCCTGGGCTTCGGTGGCGGGGGTGGTGTCGCGGACGCTGCCGGGGACGGTGTATCCGTCGGGGTCGGTGAGCCGCAGTTCGGTCATGGGTCCCCCGGTGGTTTGGGGTGGGGTGGTGGAATACGACGACTCTAACCCATATTCCATTGCTTAGCAATGGATGCGACGAACCCAGGGCACGAGAAAGGGGCCCAACCCGAAGGCCAGACCCCTCACGCCACGCACCGGATCACGAAGCCACCTGCCACGCCTCCCCCCGAACCGGAACCGGCTCCCCAGCCGCCCGAGCACGCTGCTTAATCCGATCCCACGACCGATCCACCGCATCCACCGACATCCCCAACCGCTCAGCAACGGCCGGCTTAGGCATTCCCCGCCTGTACCCCACCTCGATCGCCAACCTCCGCTCCCCCTGCGTCAACGGCACCCCCTGCCCACCCGGCGCCAACGCCCGATGCACAGCCACCAGATCCACACCAGCCAGCTCACGCCGCGTCGTCGGAGCCAGATCCCGCACCGCCTTCTGCGTCTGCGACAACTCCGACCGATACAACCGGTCCCCGTGCTCGTTGAACGTCACCCACGACAGTGCCTCACGCAGCCCGCGATCCGGATCCGCCAGCGCAGCCAGCACAACCGCCAACCCCTCCAGCTCATGCCGGGACAGACCCGCCAGCCGTGCCGCGATGTCATCCGTGGACCCCTCGTGGACGTCCACAACCAGGCCGGCCGCCTCAGGCAGCAAAGCCTCCGCCATGTCCCCACGCTGCGCTGCTGTCAGCCCGCTCATGCCGCTACCTGCCCTTCCTGCTCGCCCGCGGCCTGTGCGGCCAGGTGCTCCAGCACGTTGTTTACGGTCTGCACGTTCGTCCGCATCCGCTTCGCCACCTCCAACGCCTCCAAGCCCTCCCCCACCAACTCCTCAAACTCGGGCAGCCGGTGACGGATGATGTGCTGCGCCGCCTTCCGCTGGAAGCTGTACCGCGGGCGCCGCTTGTGAATGGCCCGCCGCTCCTCCTCCGTGAGACCGCCCAGCACGCCCTCGTCCTGCCGAGTCGACAGCGCCCACTCCAGGCACCTGGTCTTCACGGTGCAGCCGCCGCAGACGGCCTTGGCCGCATTGGCCTGCTGGCGGGCCTGCGTGGATCCACCGACCGGGTAGAACAGGTCGGGGTCGTCGACGGTCCGGCAGGCGCCGCGGGTGACCCAGTTGGCGTTCTGCGCGGCACGTCTTGAAGCGCGGCCAGTCGGGGGCGTCATGGTGGTCATCGTGTGGCTCCGGGGAGGGTCGGCCAGGTCGCCTTGTCGATGGCGGCCCGGTGGGTCTTGGGGAGGTCGGTGAGGGGGTGTCCGAGCCAGTCGCGGCCGGCGGCCATGAGGATGACGGCGTCGGCGGCGTTGTCGTCTCCGCCTGTGGGCCAGGTGGGCCAGCGGCGGGCGACGGAGTCGACGATGAGGTTCTTGGTGGCGGCTCCCTTGCCGGTGGCGTACTGCATGCGGTGGTTGGGCGTCATGAGGCCGATGGGGATGTCGAGGGAGGCGCAGTAGTTGTAGATCTCCCACCAGAGCCAGCCGCGTTCGTGGGCTCCGCCTCCGGAGCGGGAGGGTGCGGGGAGTTCGAGGACGGCGAGGTCGGGCCGGCCGATGGTGTCGGTGATGGCCTGGCGGAGTTCGTGGAGGGCTTCGCGGCGGGCCGGGTGGGGGAGCTGGGTGATGCCGGGGTCTTTGGCGCGGGGCTTCTTGTAGCCGATGACCTTGCACCAGCCGTTGCTGTGGGCGATGCCGGTTGCGGTGAGGCTGGTGTCGAGGCCGATGACGTCGGGGGCGTTGGTCATGGGGTGAGGTACTCCTGGACGGGTATGGGGCCGTGTCGGCTGGGACGGAGGTAGGTGGCGTATCCGGGGGCGTGGCCCAGGTGGAGGGAGCCGCACCATGCGCACCGGTAGGTGTTGAAGCGGGGGCCGCCTTGGCCGCGTATCTGGCGGGCACGCCGTCGTGCGGTGCGTCGGCTGGGGAAGGGGGTCTTGCCGTGGCAGGCGGCCAGGTAGGCGTTCACCGGTGGGGTTCCGGGATGTGGAGGTCGCGGGCCAGGTTGGTTCGGATGTCGAGGGGGATGGCGTCGTTGTTGATGAAGCGGGCGACGGTGGCTGTGAAGGTGCGGAGTTCGTCTTCGGCGATGGCGAGGAGGTCGGGGCGCCGGTTGGCGAGTTGGCTGGCGAGGGTGTCGACGTAGGCCTGGGTGGTGTCAGGCATGGCGCTCGACTCGCCGTTCCCGCCCGTTTAGCGCGTCGGTCACGGTGTGGCCGTTCACGGTCACGAGGGCCGCCTGTTCCTTGGCCAGGCGGAGGGCGGTGTCCAGGTCGAAGCGGTGGGCGTTCAGCCAGTCGTTGCCGCGGTCGTACTCCTTGACGCCGTGGTCCCAGGTGCCGTCGGATCCGAGGCACATGTCGCCGCCGCGGATGACGGCGTATCGGCCCTCGCCTCGGTACTGGACGCGGACCTGGAAGACGAAGGAGTTGACGTCGTCGTCGGGCAGGCAGTTGACGGTGTACTCGGTGGCAAGGACGGTTGCGGTCGGAACCTGGGGGGCTTCCTGGGCGGCTCGCGCTGTCACCGCCCTGTACCAGTCGGGGATGTCGGTCACGGCTGGGGGTGCTCCTTCGGGGTTTCGGTGTCTGCGGCTCGGGCGGCGAGGCCGGCGGTGATGTCGTCCTTGGACAGGGGCTGGGTTTCGGCGGTGGCGGCGTTGGCGCGGCGTACGCCTTCGCGGAGTTGGAGGACGGCCGGCGGCTTGGGGGCGGGGGCGTGGTGTATGCCGCGGGTGATGGCTTTGTCCCAGTTGAGGGGGGTGCCGTCGGTGTCGGTGGTGGGTGGGGTGTGGGGGCGTTCGCAGGCGTGGGTGAGGGCTCGGGCTTCGCGGAGGTCGGTGTAGGTGGTGATGGGCCAGCCGTGTATGGCGCCGTGGCGGCAGGCGATTTGGGCGGTGAATCGGCGGTCGGGTCCGGGGTTGTGGGTGATGTGGGTGCCGTCGGTGAGGGTGGTGGTGGATCCGTTCCAGGCGCGGACGGGGATGGGGAGGCGGCTTGCGGCGGCGTCGAGGGCGGCGCGGATGGCGGCTTGTTCGTTGACGCCCATGGGTCCGGTGAAGAGGCGGCGGCGTGCGGTGAGGGGGTGTCGGAGGTCGACGGGGG
>NZ_JARGEF010000432.1:0-3311 GCF_033794725.1 Streptomyces sp. ID05-39B
GTGGGCAAAGGCCCGCAGGGCCTCGCCTCGCCTCGCCCGCAGGGTGTCGCGCGTCACCCCGCCCGGTGGACCACCGCGTCGCACAGTTCAAGCAGCGCCAGCTTCGCCTCGCACTCCCGCAGCGGCGCCAACGCCGCCCGCGCCTCCTTGGCGTACCGCACGGTGTCCCGCCGAGCCTGCTCCAGCGCCGGGTGGGCCCGCAGCGCGGCCAGCGCCTCGGCGAGCCTGGCGTCGTCGCCGAGGTCGGAGTCGAGCAGCTCGCACAGCGCGATGTCCTCGGGCAGCGCCAGCCGCGCCGCCCGCTCGCGCAGCCGCAGCACGGGCAGCGTGGGGATGCCCTCGCGCAGGTCGGTGCCTGGCGTCTTGCCCGACTCGTGCGAGTCCGACGCGATGTCGAGCACGTCGTCCGCGAGCTGGAAGGCGACGCCCAGCCTCTCGCCGTACTGGGTGAGCACGTCCACGACCGTCTCGTCGGCGCCGGACATCATCGCGCCGAATCGGCAGGACACCGCGACCAGCGATCCGGTCTTGCCGCCGAGCACGTCGAGGTAGTGGTCGACGGGGTCCCGTCCGTCGGTGGGCCCGGCCGTCTCCAGGATCTGGCCGGTGACGAGCCGTTCGAACGCCTCCGCCTGCACCCGCACGGCCTCGGGCCCGAGGTCGGCGAGGATGTGCGAGGCACGGGCGAACAGGAAGTCGCCGGTGAGGACGGCGACGGAGTTCCCCCAGCGGGTGTTCGCGCTGGACACCCCACGCCGTACCTCGGCCTCGTCCATCACGTCGTCGTGGTACAGCGTGGCCAGGTGGGTCAGTTCCACCACCACGGCGGAGGGCACGATGCCGGGCGCGTACGGGTCCCCGAACTGCGCGGCGAGCATCACGAGCAGCGGCCGGAACCGCTTTCCGCCCGCCCGGACGAGGTGCTGCGCGGCTTCCGTGATGAACGGGACCTCGCTCTTGGTGGCCTCGAGCAAGCCTTCCTCGACAGCCGTCAATCCGGCCTGGACATCGGCTTCCAGAGCCTGGTCCCGCACGCTCAGCCCGAACGGCCCGACGACGGTCACGAGGGGTCTCCTGTCTGCTGGTGTCTTCTGGCGATTACGCGGTTTGTCGATAGGTCGCTGCCCTCACTCAAGTCAGCGTATCCGGTCACGTTTCGATCACCGACAGGCCCCACGTCCCCCCGTCTCGAACTTCGCTCGTGCAGGAGTCGCCCCCCGATCGACCGGGCGGCATCGAATCCCGCCCGGTATGTTGCTGATCAGCCGGTATGAGCATGCTGAACCGGCCAGAAAACAGACCGGCGACTCCGTCTTGCGGTCATTCCCGACACCCGCGTCACCCGCGTCACCCACTCGGCCGTAGCCGTCCGACACACCCTCCCCGCTGACCTCACGGGGGCCACGCACATGCGCATCCGTTCGTCCTTCCCCTACGAGACCACCCATGACGACCTCCGCATCCGTCTGCCCGACGGAACGCTCCTGTACGCCCGCGTGTGGCGACCGTTGACGGACGAGCCGGTGCCGGCGCTGCTGGAGTACGCCCCGGACCGGCTCTCCGACCGCACGGCGGCGCGCGACCGGCAGCGTCATCCCTGGTACGCGGGCCACGGCTACGCCTGCGTACGTGTGGACGCGCGCGGGCACGGCAACAGCGAGGGGCTGCCGGAGGACGCCGCCCGCCCGCCGACGGAGCCGGCCGGCCGGGCGACAGCCGATGACGTGGCGGGCGATGACGTGGCGGCCGATGAGGTGGCGGCCGACGGGGCCGCCGTGGTCGCGTGGCTTGCGGCGCAGCCGTGGTGCGACGGCACGGTGGGCATGTTCGGCATCGGCCGGGGCGGCACCTACGCCCTCCGGGTCGCGGCCCTGCCGACCTTCGCAGCCGCCGCAGCCGTCGAAGCCCTTCCGCCCACGCCACTCAAGGCGGTCGTCGCCGTCTGCTGCCCGGACGGCCGACCCGGCAACGGTGTGGGCCACCCGCGTGGTTCCGCCGTCCCCGCCGACCCACCGCACGCCGAGGCGGCGCAGGCCCGGCTCGCCTCCCTCTGTCTGCCGCCCGACCCCGACCACGTCGGTGACGCCTGGCGGGACATGTGGCTCCGCCGCCTGGAGTCCGTCGACCCGCTCACCCCGTCCGCCCCGTCCGCCGGCCCGTTCGCTCCCGCCGATGTGCGCGGGGTCTTCACGACCCGTGTGCCCGTCCTGGCGGTGGGCGGCTGGCACGACCCGTACGCCGACACGGTTCTCGGGCTGGTCGAGCGTCTGCCGCCGGACCGGGTGCGCGGCCTGATCGGCCCCTGGCCGCACACGTACCCCGACCACGCCCCGCACCCCGGACCCGCGATCGGCTTCCTCCAGGAGACCCTGCGCTGGTGGGACCACTGGCTGAAGGGCAAGGACACGGGCGTGCTCTCCGACCCGCTCCTGCGCGCGTACGTCCCCGGCTCCGACCTCCCGGCCACGGCGTACGGCGCCCTGCCCGGCCGCTGGGTCTCCGAGCCCGTCCGGCCCTCACCTCGGGTGCGCGTCGCGACGTATGCCCTCCAGGGTGCCCGTGTCCTGGTGCGCTCCCCCTTGCACACGGGTGTGGACGCCGGCCGCCTGCTCCCCCGCGGCGGCGACGCGGGTCTGCCTCCGGACCAGCGCGAGGAGGACGCGCGCTCGGTCTGTTTCGACTTCCCGGTGCGCGAGGAGACCTGGGTGCTGGGCGGGCCCCGGGTACGGCTGCGGCTGACGTGCGAGGCGTCGCACGCCGTGGTTGCCGTCCGGATCTGCGACGTGGCACCGGACGGCTCCTCGACCCTCGTGAGCCGTGGGGTAAGGCAGCTTCGGCGCACGGAGCCCGCGGGGGCGGACCCTGGAGGCGCTGCCGGGGACAGGGACATCCTCCTCGACCTGACTCCCGCCGGTCATGCCTTCCCTCCCGGCCACCGGGTCCGCCTCGCCCTCTCCTGCGCCTACTGGCCGTGGGTCTGGCCGGGGCCGGAGTCGGCGGCGGGGTTCACCGTGGACCCGGCGGGCAGCGCGCTGGAGCTGCCGGTGCGGGTCCGGGAGGCGGATCCCGGCATCGCCTTCGAGGAGCCTGAGCAGGCCCCGCCGCTCGGGGTGAGCCTGCTTGCCACTCTCGACGAGCCGCGCCCCGAGCGGCTTCTGATGCGGGACGAAGGCGGCGATGAAGGCGGCGATGACGGCGGGGATGACGGCGGGCGCAGGAGCGGAGCCGAGGACGGTGACCGGGGCGGGGACGAGGACCAGGACGTGGACGGGGACCAGGACCTGTCTCTTATACAAAAATAACACCGCCGA
>NZ_JARGEF010000433.1:0-3311 GCF_033794725.1 Streptomyces sp. ID05-39B
GTGTTCCGGTGTCCCCTCTCTTCCCGGCCCTGACAGGCCCGCCAGTGAGCCCGCCGCCCCCGCGAGTTCCGCGTACGTCAGGGACCGGTCACCGAAGCGCAGCGCCACACGGTCGGACGGGGGGCCCGACGGCGGCGGGCCTGTCAGGGCCGGGAAGAGAGGGGACACCGGAACACTCCTCGGGCAGGGGACGTCATGGTCGTTCCTACCCCATGACCTGTCCGGCCCGCCGGTTTTGGAGGTTGACGCCCGTCACTTCCCGACACCCGTCACCTCTCCACGAGGTCGGCCACCACACAGCTCACGTTGTCCGGGCCGCCCGCGCCGTTCGCCTCGCGGACCAGGGCGAGGACCGTGTCGGCGGGGGAGGGGGTCTGCGTGAGGAGGGCGCGGATACGGGGCTCGGGGACGACCGTCGACAGCCCGTCGGAGCACAGGAGATAACGGTCGCCGGGCTGGGCGTCGTGCAGGCGCAGCTCCGCGTCCGGGACAGTGGCGCCGGGCAGGGCCTTGAGGAGGAGGGCGCGCTGCGGGTGGGCGACGGCCTCCTCGGCGGTCAGCCTGCCCTCGTCGATCATCGACTGGACGACGGTGTGGTCGTGGGTGATGAGGAACAGGGCGCCGTCGCGCAGGAGGTAGGCGCGGGAGTCCCCGATGTGGACCAGGGCGAGGCGGGAGCCCGTCCACACAAGAGCCGTCAGGGTCGTACCGGCGTCGCGCGCGCCCTCCGCGGCGTCGCGCACCGCGTCGTTCGCGCCGCGCACGGCCTCGTCCAGGAAGTTGAGGACGTCTCCCGCGGGAACCTCCTCGGTGTCCAGGAAGCGCAGGGCCTCCACGGCCGCGCTGCTGGCGGGGGCGCCCGCCGGTCCGAAGCCGTCCGCGACCGCGAGCAGCCTGCCGCCGGCGTACGCCGTGTCCTGGTTCTCCGGGCGGACCCGGCCCCGGTCCGAGTGGGCGGAGTAACGAAGTTCCAGCATGGTGGTGTCCTTCCTCGACATCTCGGGTGTCTGCGACAACTGGTCCACGAGGAACGCCGCGAGGTCCCGCCGTACGGCCGTCTCCGCCTCGACCCGCGCCCAGTAGGCGCGGATCTCGGTGGCGGCGGCCGCGGGGTCGAGCGCGCACACCTCGCGGATCCGGGCGAGGGGCATGCCGAGCCGCCGCAGCCACGCCACCAGCCGTGCCTGCTCCAGCTGGCCGGTCGTGTAATAGCGGTAACCGGTGTCCGGATCGACTCGCGCGGGCCGCAGCAGCTCCAGCTCGTCGTAGAGTCGCAGTGCCTTCGGTGACAGCCGGGAGGCCTTCGCGAAGGCGCCGATCGTCAGCATGTGCATGGGCACTCCGGTTCTCGTGTCCGTCGGTCCGTCGGTCCGTCACGTCGTTCCGCCACCGATGCTGGTGCTTCCCCGAAGGGGAAGGTCAAACGGGTTGCCGCGGTTGCGGGGGCGGCGGTTAACCTGCGGGTTCGTGCGCGCCGCAAGTCGTTACAAGACGTCACAAGCCGTTGCGGACGGCGATCACCAGCTTGGAGTTCCCCGTGCCCAGAGTCGCCCTCGTCACCTACGACCCCGGTCCGGAGCCCAGCAAGGACCGTGACCTGCCGGTCCTGGTGCGGGCGCTGGAGGAGGCCGGAGCCGGAGCGGAGGCCGTGTGCTGGGACGACGCCGACGTCGACTGGGCCGCCTACGACCTCGCCCTGATCCGCTCCACCTGGGACTACAGCTGGCGCGCGGCCGAGTTCACGGCGTGGGCGGAGCGCTGCGCCGAGGCGACGCGCCTCGCGAACCCGGCCGCCGTCGTGCGCTGGAACACGGACAAGCGCTATCTCGGTGAACTCGCCGCGGCAGGCATACCCGTCGTCCCCACCTGCTACCTCGACCCCGGCGAGCCGGCCGACCTCCCCGACGACCACGAGTACGTCGTCAAGCCCACCTCGGGCGCCGGCGCCCGTTACGCCGCGCGCTACACGCCCGACCAGCACGACACCGCCGTACGCCATCTCGCGCGCATGCACGAGGAGGGGCTGACGGCGATGGTCCAGCCGTATGTGCGCAGCATCGACACCGGAGGGGAGCGGGCCCTCCAGTTCTTCGGGGGCAGCCTGCTGCACGCCAGCCGCAAGCGTGCCGTGCTTGCTTCCGGAACCGCTTTCGACGCGGACAAGGTCGCCCATCCGGGGCTGGAGCCCTGGACCCCCACGGCGGCCGAACTGGACGTGGCGGAGCGGGCGTTGGCCGCCGTGCCGGACGCGCCCGAGCTGCTGTACGCGCGCGTCGACCTGGTGGACGGCGACGACGGCCGGCCTCGGGTGATGGAGCTGGAACTTGTGGAACCGAACCTCTTCCTGTTTCTGCACCCGGAGTCGGTGCCTCGGGTGGCCGAGGCGATCCTCGCGGCGGCCGGCGCCCGCTGAGCGCTCCGCTGGAAGTGCGGTGATGGGCCGTCGATCGTCTGCGGCGCCGTCGTGGCTGGTCGCGCAGTTCCCCGCGCCCCTTGGGGCGCTGCCGAACCGCGGCGACTTCGCCCAGCCTGCTGAGGGGCGTTCGGTAGCTACCCCCGCGCCGCCGTCCGCTGCAACAGGCCCCAGGTGAACTCGGCGGCCACCTCCCGCCGTGCCCCCGCCCCGTCCGGTGCCGCGAAGGCCAGGCCCCAGCGGGTGGGCGCCGAGCCCTCCAGTGGCTGGGCGGGGGCGAAGGCGCGGGCGACCTCGTCGACCGTGCAGGACCAGGGGGTGAGGTCGTCGAGCGTGCGCAGGGTGGGGGCGGGGGCGCCCGGCGCGCGGACGAGCCATTCGTTCCAGACGGCGCCGTTCGGGGCGAGGAGCACCTCGAAGCGGAGGTCGGGCCAGAGGGGGAGCGGCCACACCAGGGCCTCGCAGTCCAGGTCGCCGACGCGGCGCGTCGCCTGCGACTCGGGGACTCCGAGGACGGAGCGGTACCGGGAGGCGGCGCCCCGGCTGCGGGGCGAGCGGACCATCGCCTGCCAGCGTTTGTTGGCCTCCCGCATGTCGTAGAGCGAGGCGCCCAGCTCATGGCGGGCGTCATCCACCAGGTCCGGATTATGGTCGGCCATGCGGCGCAGCAGCACGAGCTGGAAGTCGACGGGCGTGAAGGGGCGGCGGACGGCGGGGTGCGTGTCGGACGGCATGGGAACCATCGTCGCCCACCGGGAGGACCGCCGTCGGTCGGCTGTCAAACCCGGCTGACCGGTTGTCGATTTGGTTGACGACCGCCTGCCGATCAGCGGCGCGCCCACGCGCATCTCCGCACCCGTCCCCGACCCGTCCCCGCACCCGTCCCCACGCGCATCCC
>NZ_JARGEF010000434.1:0-3268 GCF_033794725.1 Streptomyces sp. ID05-39B
ATTTTTTTAAAGAAATCCCCCGACACCCCCGATCCCCGAGCCGTACCTGCCGAAGGGTCTGAGAAGTGACTCTCGCCGCCGCAACCGACCTCGCCGGCGCGGTGAACCTCGCCGCCGCGAACAACGAGAACCTCGCGAGCATCAGCAACACGCTGATCTACTCCGCGATGGCCGTCTACACCCTGGCCTTCTTCGCCTACATCGCCGAATGGACCTTCGGCGGCCGCAGCAAGGTCGGCCGTACCGCCGCCGCGCTGACCGCCCAGGCCGCGGCCAGGAAGACGGCCCCGGCCGTCACCGTGCAGAAGGGCGGCGGCACCGCCGTCCTGGAGCGGCCGAAGGTCGTGGTGCGGTCCGCCACCGGTACCCGCGACGTGCCCGACGGTCCGGGCGCGCACGGCGGGGACGAACAGGGCGACCTCTACGGCCGTATCGCCATCTCCCTCACGGTGCTCGCCTTCGCGATCGAGTTCGGCGGGGTGCTCACCCGCGCGCTCTCGGTGCAGCGGGCGCCGTGGGGCAACATGTACGAGTTCAACATCACCTTCTCCACGGTGGCCGTCGGCGTGTACCTCACGCTGCTGGCCCTGCGCAAGAACGTGCGCTGGCTCGGACTGTTCCTCATCACCTCGGTCCTGCTCGACCTCGGCCTCGCCGTCACCGTGCTGTACACGGCGAGCGACCAGCTGGTCCCGGCCCTGCACTCGTACTGGCTGTACATCCACGTCTCCACCGCGATCTTCTGCGGCGCGGTGTTCTACGTCGGCGCGGTCTCCACGATCCTGTACCTCTTCAAGGACTCCTACGAGAGCAAGCTGGTGAGCGGCGGCAAGCCCGGGAAGTTCGCCAACTCGGTCCTCGACCGGCTGCCCGCCGCGGCCACCCTCGACAAGTTCGCCTACCGCGTCAACGCGGCCGTGTTCCCGCTGTGGACGTTCACGATCATCGCGGGCGCGATCTGGGCGGGTGACGCCTGGGGCCGCTACTGGGGCTGGGACCCCAAGGAGACCTGGTCCTTCATCACCTGGGTCGCCTACGCCTGCTACCTGCACGCCCGCGCCACCGCCGGCTGGAAGGGCCGCAAGGCCGCCTACCTGGCCCTGGCCGCCTTCGGCTGCTGGCTGTTCAACTACTACGGCGTCAACATCTTCGTCACCGGCAAGCACTCGTACGCCGGTGTGTAGACGGCAGCCTTCGCGGTAGCCCAGTGGTGTGACCCTCGGTAACAACGCGAAAGCGGTTCCCGGGGGTCACTCTGGTGTCATGAGCGGTTCCATCGAACAGGGCTCCAGTCAGACCCACGGGAACACGCACATCCTGCATTTCCTGGTGCGGCTCCCGCGGCCCGTCGAGGCGGTCTGGCCCGCCCTCGCCACCGCCGAAGGGCTCTCGGGCTGGTACGGCCCCGTCGACGTCCTCGAACCCCGGCTGGGCGGAGTGATCGGCCTGCCCGGCCTGGGTGCCGGACAGGTCACCGCCTGGGACGTGGAGCGGGTCGCCGAGTACACGGTGGAGGGCGGCGGCCGGATGCGCTTCCACCTGGAGCACGACGACGAGGGCGGCACCGCCCTCCGCTTCACCCACGAGTTCCAGGGCGAGGGCGAGACGGAGCCCCGCTGGCGGGCAAGATTCGAACGGTTGATCGGATCGTGAAGGGGGGTGGGGTGCCAGGCCTCCCGGCCCGTCGGCAGGCTCCGACGACTACGACGGCGGCAGGCACTCCTTCGCCGGCGGCTTCCCCTCCGGCCACGCGATCCGCACGAAGCGCGAACCGCCCTCGGGTGTCAGCTCCACGATCGGTACGGCCTTGTTGTACGGGTTGCCGTGCACGTCCAGGCAGATCCAGCCGCTCGCCCCGTTCACCCGCAGCGAGCCCTTGACCTGCGGCCACTGGAGGCCCACCTCCGCCAGCGGCGGCACCGCCGCGCCGTCCGCTGTCGCCTCGCGGACACCGTGCACCGCCAGCCGCACCGCGTCGTACCCGATGATCAGCTGACCGTCCTCCAGGCCCCTCCCGCCGGTCTCCCCGATCGGCCCGACCGGCGCACGCCCGGCGCGGGCCAGCAGATCGGTCAGCGTCTGCGCGTCCCGCGCCGAGCCGCCCGTCACCGCCGGGTCGCTCGGCCAGGCGTCCGGGTGGGCGAGGGCGGTGTAGCGCACGGACAGGTTGTGCGTGAGAGCGGTTCGGTCGAGCTTCGTGTCGCCCGTCAGGTACGAGCCCTCGTCACCCGTCAGCAGCGTGAACCGCCGGTCCTGGCAGCCGCGGGTGCCCAGCGCGTTGATGAACTGCCGCAACTGCGTGTGCCGGCCGGCGAACAGGATGGTGTCCGTGCCCGGCGCGGTGTCGCACACCAGATGCGTGATCTGCCGGAACGTGTTCGCCGTCGTCCCCTCCCGGGTCCGGTCGGCCGGCGGCGTGAACGGCTGCGGCTCGTACGGCGAGCCCTCGATCAGCGCGGCGAACGACGCCTGGAGCGTCCGCGTGTACGGATCACCCGGCTTGTCGTACACCAGCAGCGCCCGCCCCGCGCTCACCTTCGCGAAGGAGGCCAGCGCCCGCGCCTCGTCGGTGTTGGTCGGGGCGACCCGCGCGAGTCCGGGGAACGGGTCCTTGCCGTCCTGCCCGTTGGCGAGATCGTCGGCGGTGATCGAGGCGCCGATCACCGGGATGCCCCGCCGGGTCATTTCCGCAACGGCCTTCTTGTTGTTGTCGGTGCTCTGGCCGACCCCGGCCACCGCGCGCAGCCGGTCGGCGCTCTTCGTCATCCGCTCCAGCTGGTCGACCATCACCTCCCAGTGCTCGCTGGTGGCACCGGGATTGGCGAGCACCAGCCGGATCGCCGGGGCCTGCCCGTTGGAGGTGTGGTTGGCCTGCCACTGCGCCAGGTAGGCGCCCTGCACCTCGTGCAGGATGTCGCTCAGCGTCGACGGGGTGGTGGCCGTGTACGGCAGCATCAGCGCCACCGTCACGTAACTCCCCGCCTTCAGCGCGTCGTTCTCCCGGTCGATCGCCCGCACCGCCTCCCGCAGTCGCGGCTGCCCGAAGTCGTAGGCGTCCGTCGTCACGCCCACGCACTCCCCGCTGCCCTCGGGCCGGGACACTCCGGGCGCGCACGAACGGTCCTCACGGGTCACCGTCCGCACCGCGAAGAACGCTCCGGCGACCAGCGCGAGGGTCGCCAGCAGGGCGATGTACCGGTAGAGGCGGATCTCCCACACCTCGCGCAGCCACCGCACCAACGGACCGCCCGTCCCCGCGCCCCCGCCC
>NZ_JARGEF010000435.1:0-3241 GCF_033794725.1 Streptomyces sp. ID05-39B
AGGGGATACTTTTCTTTTGCCTTTTTTGTGGGCTTGGAAATGTGTATAAGAGACAGCCCGTCTCCCGAAAGGCCCGAGATGAAGAGAAGAGCTCTCCCCGCGCTGGCCCTCATATGCGCCGTCGGTCTGGCCGGCACCGCCTGCAGTGACCCCTCCGTCGGTTCCGGCGACTCGGGCACGGACGCGAAGCGGACGGCGGTCGACCCCACCGCTCGGCTGGACGGCGTGAAGCTGACGATGTGGACCGCGCAGAACACGCTCAACGCGCCCAAGCAGGTCGTCGAAGCCTTCGAGAAGGCCACCGGCGCCCAGGTCGAGACCCAGGCGATTCCCGACCTGTACGAGCAGAACGTGCCGACCAAGCTCGCCTCGGGCGACAAGCCGGACCTGATGTTCTGGCAGCCCTCGATCTCCACGCTGCCCTTCATCCAGCCGCAGCAGAACCTCCTCACCCTCGACGGCGAGCCGTGGGTCTCCAAGCTCGGTGGCACGGAGCAGTCCCTGGGCGTCATCGACGGCAAGCGGTACGCGGCGATCGTCACCAGCCCCGCCATGCTCGGCGTCTACTACAACAAGGACGTCTTCAAGGCGGCCGGGATCACCGAGAGCGACTTCCCCACGTCCTACGACGAGTTGCTGGCCCTCGGCCGCACCGTCACGGACCGCACCGAGGCGGCGGGCTTCTACGAGGCCGGCGGTGACAAGTGGCCGCTTCAGTGGCAGATGCAGGTCCAGCTCACCGACCTCGACGAGCAGTGGTGGGCCGACCTCAACCAGAACAAGAAGAAGTGGACCGACCCGGTCGTCGTCGGCGCGATCAAGAAGTACAAGGAGAAGCTGCTCGACGCCGGGCTCGCGCAGAAGAACTACAGGACCGGCACCTTCACCGGGCAGGCGGACTCCCTCTGGAAGGGCGAGGCGGGCATGGTCCTCAACGTCACGTCGTTCCAGAGCCAGTTGCAGGCCAAGTACTCCACGGCCGAGATCGACAAGAGGATCGGCTGGTTCCCGATCGCCAACTCCTCGGCCACCGGCATGTATTCGCCCGACCAGACCAACGGTGTCGTGGCGTTCAGGACGGGTGACGACAAGCGGCAGAACGCGGCCCGTCAGTTCCTCGCCTTCTGGCTCGGCCCGGACTACGCCGACTACATCAAGGCGATGAATATCCCCTCCGTCCAGCCGTCGGTCCCGACCCCGGCCGGCCTTCCGCAGGCCTCGACGGCCCAGGTCGCGGCGCTGCCCAAGGCCATCGGTGTCTTCCAGGCGAAGGCGATCGTCGCCCCCGACACACACCTGTACCTCGGCGACATGATCTTCGGCAAGAAGACTCCGCAGCAGGTCGCGCAGGCGATCCAGGACCAGTTCGCGCAGGTGGCCAAGGCCCAGGGCGCCACCGGCTTCTAGACCGACCAGAGACCCCCACGGGCAAGGACTTACCGATGGCGGACACGGCCATACACACGCGCAAGCAGAAACCGGCGCCCGCGAGGGGCCGGGAGAGAAGGGCGGGACGGCTGCCCCGCGCCGCCGTGCACCACCCCTGGTGGTTCGCGCTCCCCGCGATCGCCGTCTTCGCGGTCTTCTTCCTGGTGCCGAACCTGCTCAACTTCTACTACCCGTTCACGAACTGGTCCTCGTACCACCCCGACATCGCCTTCACCGGCCTGGACAACTTCCACAGCATCGCCGCCGACGGCTCGCTGCTGCGGGCGATCCGGACCACCCTGCTGTACGCCCTGCTGGCGGCCGTCTTCCAGAACGCGTTCGGGCTCGGGCTTGCGCTGCTGCTGGAGGCGGACTCCCGCTTCAACCGGTTCTTCCGTGCCGTCTTCTTCCTGCCGGTGCTGATCTCGGCTCTGGCAACCGGTTACGTCTTCCAGGCGCTGCTGAACCAGGACGGCGCCGTCAACGGCGTCCTCGGTACGGACATCCCCTGGCTCGGCTCGACGACCTGGACGCTGGTCCTGGTCACCGTCATCCACGGCTGGAAGTGGATGGGCCTGTCCATGCTGATCTACCTGGCCGGACTCAAGGGGATCCCCGGCGAGATGCTGGAGGCCGCGAAATGCGACGGTGCCGGGCCGTGGCGGACCTTCTGGTCGGTGCGCTGGCCGATGCTGGCGCCCGCCCTCACCTTCAACGTCACCACGGCGCTGATCGGCTCGATGAACACCTTCGACATCGTGCAGGCCACGACCGGAGGCGGGCCGGCGGCCTCCACGGAGGTCTTCAACATCTACATGTTCCGGATCTTCGGACAGGGCCTGTACGCGCAGGCCTCCGCGATGAGTCTCGTCCTCTTCCTGGTCGTGGTCGCCGTCGCGATCCCCCTCGTCATCGGACTGCGCCGAAGGGAGCAACTGCTGTGAGCACCGCCGTGCATCCCGCCTGGCGTTACGGCCGTCCGGCGCTCGTCCTGCTGATCGCCGGAGTCGCCGTGGGCGTACCGCTGTGGCTCGTTGCCGTCACCTCCGCCAAGCCGCAGGCCGAAGCGATCACACCGAACCTGAGCCTCCCCCGGCACTGGCAGCCGGGGAGCAACTACGCAGACGCCGTCGGCCAGGGGGAGATGCTGCGCGGCTTCTTCAACTCCCTTCTCGTCGTGGTGCCTTCGGTCGCCCTGGTGCTGATCCTGGGCGCGGGAGCCGCCTGGGTCTTCGCCCGGCGCAAGTCGAAGCTGGTGTCGGCCGCGTACGCGCTCTGCATCAGCGGGCTGCTGCTGCCGCCCGCCGTCATCACCATCGTGATGGAGCTGCGGCAACTGGGACTGGCCGGCACCCGGCCCGGCATGATCGCCGTCTACACCGGGATGTATCTGTCCACGTCGATCTTCTTCATGACCGGCTTCATCCGGGCCATCCCCCTGGAGCTGGAGGAGGCCGCCCGGATGGACGGCGCGACACCGCTGCGGATCTTCGGGCAGATCGTCCTGCCGCTGCTCAGGCCGGTCATCGCCACCGCGACGATCATGGTGATGCTCTACGCCTGGAGCGACGTCTTCTACGCCTTCTTCGTCCTCGGCGGCGGAGACAGGGCGACCCTGCCACTGAACCTCTACCAGGTGGCCAGCGCCCAGCTCTATCTCAACAACTGGCATCTCGTCTTCGCGTACGTCGTGGTGATGAGCCTGCCCATGGTCGCCATCTTCCTGGTGGCCCAGCGAAAGATCGTGTCCGGAATCACCAGTGGAGCCGTCAAATGACCGGAGGTCCCTCAGCGTGAGCACCCCCACCCCCAC
>NZ_JARGEF010000436.1:0-3195 GCF_033794725.1 Streptomyces sp. ID05-39B
ATCGCCACCAGCGACGACGAACACGCCGTGTCCACCGTCACCGCCGGCCCCTCCAGACCAAGGAAGTACGCCAGCCGACCGGACGTGACACTCCCGGTGGTACCGGTGAGCAGCAGCCCGTCGGCCTCCGCCGAACCCTCGTGCATCGGTGGCCCGTAGTCCTGGGACATCGCCCCGATGAAAACGCCCGTGTCGCTGCCGCGCAGCGAACCGGGCTCGATGCCGGCGTCCTCCAACGTCTCCCACATGGTCTCCAGCAGCAACCGCTGCTGCGGATGCATCGCGAGCGCCTCGCGCGGCGAGATCCCGAAGAACCCGGCGTCGAACTCCCCTGCGTCGTCGAGGAAGTAGCCCTTGTCGACGTAGCTCTTGCCTGTCCGTCCCGGGTCCGAGTCGAAGAGGTTCTCCAGGTCCCAGCCACGGTCTTGCGGCAGCCCGCCGACAGCGTCCCGCCCCGACCGCACGAGGTCCCACAAACCCGTCGGTGAATGAACACCACCGGGATACCGGCAGCCCATGCCGACGACAGCGATCGGCTCGTCGTCCCCTGCCGAGGCGGCCACGGCCGGCGGAGCGACGACCTGGGTGCTCCCGCCCAGCAACTCCTCGCGCAGGAAAGCAGCCAGTGCGGCCGGGGTCGGGTGGTCGAAGACCACGGTGGCCGACAGCCGCAGTCCGGTGACCTCGTTGAGCCGCTTACGGATCTCCACCGCGGCCAGCGAGTCGAGGCCGAGTTCCCGGAACGCGACGGAGGGCTGAACGGAGCCCGTGCCGGCATGGCCCAGCACGGTGGCGGTGTGGGAGCGCACCAGGTCGAGCAGTTCGCGGTCGACGTCCTCGGCCGGGCGGCCGGCCAGCCGGTCGGCGAGCGTCGAGCCGGTCGCCGACACCGCGGTCGCCGCGCGCCGCGCCCGGACCAGCCCACGCAGCACCTCCGGCAGGCTCGACTGCGTGGCCTGCGCGCGCAGCCGGTCGAGGTCGAGCGAGGCCAGTGTCGCGGCGGCCTCACCGCCGGCCAACGCCGCGTCGAACAGCGCGACGCCTTCGTCCGACGGGAGCGGTTTCAGTCCGGTGCGTGCCATGCGAGCGAGGTCCGCGTCGTCCAGGTCGCGGGTCAGTTCGCTGCGCTCGCTCCAGAACCCCCACGCGAGCGAGGTCGCGGGCAGTCCGGTGGCGCGGCGGTAGTGGGCAAGCGCGTCGAGGAACACGTTCGCGGCGGCGTAGTTGCCCTGGCCCGCGTTGCCGATCGTGCCCATGATCGAGGAGAACAGCACGAACGCGGACAGCCCGACGTCCTGGGTCAGGTCGTGCAGATTCCACGCCGCGTCCAGCTTCGGCGTCAGCACGGCGTCTACCTTCTCCGGCGTCATCCCGGAGATCAGTCCGTCGTCCAGGGTCCCGGCGGCGTGCACCACTCCGGTGAGCGGGTGGTCCGCCGGGATGTCCGCGAGCAGGGCCAAGAGCGCGGCCCGGTCGGCCACATCGCATGCGGCGACGGTCACCTCGACGCCGAGCCCGGACAGCTCGGCGACCAGGTCGGCGGCTCCAGGCGTGTCCGGCCCGCGCCGGGAGACCAGCAGCAGGTTCCGCACCCCGTGCTTCGTGACCAGGTGCCGGGCGAACAGCTTGCCGAGTGTTCCGGTACCGCCGGTGATCAGCACGGTGCCGTCGGTGTCCCACTGTGACAGCGACTCCGGCCCGCTGCGGCCCTCGGCGTCCGGCCGCCTCGGCGTACCCTCCGGTTCCCGTCGTCGGTCCGCGGAACCGGCCCTGACCAGTCTCGGCACCACGACATGTCCGTCACGCAGCGCGAACTGGGTGGCGTCACCGGCCAGCGCGGACGGCAACGCGGCGAGCGAACGGTCGTCGTCGTCCACATCGACCAGGACCAGCCGGCCGGGATTCTCGTTCTGCGCGGAGCGGAGCAGCCCCCACAGGGGCGCGGTGGAAAGGTCCGGTACGGGTTCGCCGTATCCGGTCGTCATCGCGCGCCGGGTCACCACGACCAGCCGTGCCTCGGTGAACCGGTCGTCGGACAGCCACGCCTGCACCAGATCGAGCGCGCCGTACAGCACCGTGCGGGCGGCTCCCGGGACGTCTGTCGTATCGTCGCGTTCGATACACACGACCACGTCCGGCGAGTCGCCGGGTATCGCGGACAGTTCGGTGAACGCCTGCCAGTCGACGCCGCCTGGCGTCGACGAGCGCAGGCCGAACGGGTCGTCGCCTAGCAGCGCGAGCCCGCTGGGCGGTGCCGTGTCCGCCGACGGCGCGGGGATCCATTCCAGGCGCAGCAGGGAGTCCCGGTTCACGGCCGCGGAGCCGAGGTCGGTCACGTCGGCCGGGAGCATGACCAGCGACGTCACCTCGGCCACCGGCATGCCGGCACCGTCCGCCGCGCGCAGCCGTAGCGCGTTGTCCCCCACCGTCGTCACCGACACCCGCAGCGCGGAGGCGCCAAAAGCGTGCAGCGTCACCCCTTCCCAGGCGTACGGCAGTCGTACCCGGCCGTCGTTCGGCAGGGCCTGACCCATCAGTGCGGCGTGGAGTGTGGCGTCGAGGAGTGCGGGGTGGATGTTGTAGGTGTCGGGGTCGGTGGGCAGGGTGATCTCGGCGTAGACGTGGTCGTTGTGGCGCCACATCCGGTGCAGGCCCTGGAAGACCGGGCCGTAGTGGTATCCGTGGTCGGCGAGCGTGTCGTAGGAGACGTCGACGGGCTGCGCGCCGGCCGGCGGCCAGGACGTCAGGTCCCAGTCCGGGGAAGGCATCTCAATGTCGAGGACACCCGTGGCGTGACACGTCCAGGAGGCGTCGGTGCCCGCGTCCGGGCGGGCGTCGATACGAATCGGACGCGCGCCGTCACCGGCGGGCTCACCCACCTCCACCCGGAGGCGAACACCACCGTGCTCGGGCAGGACCAGCGGGGTCTGCACGGTCAGCTCACGGATGCTGCCGCAGCCGACCCGGTCCGCGGCATGCACCGCCAACTCGACGAAGGCAGCGCCGGGCAGCACGGTGGTGCCGGCCACTTGGTGATCGGCCAGCCAGGGATGGGTGGCCAGGGAGATCCGACCGGTGAAGACCAGACTGGCCGCACCCTCGGTGAGCGCACCGAGCAGCGGATGACCGGCCGCCGTCAGCCCGACAGCACCGATGTCACGCCGGCCGGTGTCGGGCCTGAGCCAGTAACGCACC
>NZ_JARGEF010000437.1:0-3190 GCF_033794725.1 Streptomyces sp. ID05-39B
ACCCTCCTCGCCCTCCCCCTGAGCCGGGCCCGCCCCGACCCCACCCTGGTGGTCTGCCCCGCCTCTCTCCTCGGCAACTGGCAGCGGGAGATCAACCGCTTCGCCCCCGGCGTCCCCGTCCGCCGTTTCCACGGCGCCGACCGCAGCCTCGACGACCTCACCGGCGGCTTCGTCCTCACCACCTACGGCACCATGCGCTCGGCCGCCACCACCCTGGCCGGGCAGCCCTGGGGCATGGTCGTCGCCGACGAGGCCCAGCACGTCAAGAACCCCTTCTCGGCCACCGCCAAAGCCCTGCGCACCATCCCCGCCCCCGCGCGCGTGGCGCTCACCGGCACCCCCGTGGAGAACAACCTCTCCGAACTGTGGGCCCTCCTCGACTGGACGACCCCCGGCCTGCTCGGCCCCCTGAAGGCCTTCCGCGCCCGCCACGCGCGGGCCGTGGAGAACGGCGAGGACGAGGAGGCCGTCCAGCGCCTCGCCCGCCTGGTCCGCCCCTTCCTGCTGCGCCGCAAGAAGTCCGACCCCGGCATCGTCCCCGAACTGCCGCCCAAGACCGAGACCGACCGTCCCGTCCCGCTCACCCGCGAACAGGCAGCCCTGTACGAGGCGGTGGTGCGTGAGTCGCTGCACGTCATCGAGACGGCGAACGGCATCGCGCGCCGCGGGCTGGTGCTCAAGCTGCTCGGCGCGCTCAAGCAGATCTGCGACCACCCGGCGCTGTACCTCAAGGAGGAGACCCCGGCCACGGGCGACGCCCTCGCCGCCCGCTCCGGCAAACTCGCCCTGCTGGACGAGCTGCTGGACACCCTGCTGGCAGAGGACGGCTCGGCCCTCGTCTTCACCCAGTACGTCGGCATGGCCCGGCTGATCACCGCTCACCTGGCCGGCCGGGCGATCCCGGTGGACCTCCTCCACGGCGGCACGCCGGTGCCCGAACGCGAGCGCATGGTGGACCGCTTCCAGGACGGCGCCACCCCCGTCCTCGTGCTGTCGCTCAAGGCGGCCGGCACCGGCCTGAACCTCACCCGCGCGGGCCACGTCGTCCACTTCGACCGCTGGTGGAACCCGGCCGTGGAGGAGCAGGCCACCGACCGCGCCTACCGCATCGGCCAGACCCAGCCCGTCCAGGTCCACCGCCTCATCACCGAGGGCACCATCGAGGACCGCATCGCCGAGATGCTCCAGGTCAAGCGCGCCCTCGCCGACGCGATCCTCGGCTCGGGCGAGTCCGCCCTCACCGAACTGACGGACCGTGAACTGTCCGACCTGGTCAGGCTGCGCAGGGAGGCGTGATGACGGAGGACGAGCAGGACATCAGCCCGGCCGAAGCGGTCCGCCGCGCCCTGCGGGCCGCCCGCGAGCGACCGCAGGAGCCGACACCGGCACACATACCCGAGGAAGCCCCGGCGCCGCCCCCGGACCCGCCTCAGGAGGCCACCCCGGACTCCGACGGCCCCTCCTCCCGGCCGGGTGACGCCGCCCGCGCAGCCCTGCGGCGTACGGCGGAGGCGCCCCGGGCCCCTGAGGAGGCCCCGGCGGCCGACGTACCCGCGGCAGCGGACGTACCCCCGACGGGCGAGGCGCCCGCGGTGGCGGGCGAGCCTCGGCGTGCGTCCGGTGTGCGGCCCGGGGACGCGGCCCGTGAGGCCCTGCGCGCGGCCCGCGCACAGGCGCGTCAGGCCCCGCCCGAAGCCGGGGAGCCCGGCGACGCCAGAAGCGCGCGCCGGACCTCCCGCGCGGGTGCGCGCCCCCTCGCCACCGGGGCCGCCGGCCGTCCGGGCGCCCGCGTCGCCGACGCCCGCGCGCGGGACGTACGGACCTTCCTCGCGGACGCCTTCCGGATGCCACCGGAGACCGACACCACCGAACCGGCCGAACCGGCCGAACCGGCTGAACCGGCTGAACCGGCTGAACCGGCTGAACCGGCTGAACCGGCGGAACCGGCCGAACCGGCTGAACCGGCGGAACCGGCCGAACCGGCGGAACCGGCGGAACCGGCCGATCCCGTGGCACCGGCCCAGCCCGTCCCCGCTCCCGTGGCACCGGCCGCGCCCGCGCCCGTCGCGCCCGTCCACGCCGCCGCCCGCTCCATGGCCGCTCCCACCCGCGACGGCGATCACCGCCACACCTACCCCGCCTTCCCGCCCCGGCCCGCCGACGCGGGCGCCGCCTTCGCCGAGACCTGGTGGGGCAACGCCTGGGTCACGGCGCTGGAGGAGGGCGCCCTGGACGCCAAGCGGCTCGCGCGCGGGCGGGGTTACGCCGAGCAGGGGCATGTGGACGCCATCACCGTCACCCCCGGTCTCGTCCTGGCGTACGTGCGGGGCAGCCGGGCCCGGCCGTACCGCGTCCAGGTGCGACTGCGCACCCTCGGCGAGGACGACTGGGAGCGGTTCCTGGACGCCGCGGCCGAGCGGCCGGGGCACATCGCCGCGCTGCTCGACAAGGAGATGCCGCAGTCCCTCGCCGACTGCGGCGTGCCGCTGCTGCCCGGCCCCGGCGACCTCGCCCCCCAGTGCAGCTGCCCCGACCACGGACACCCCTGCAAGCATGTCGCCGCCCTCTGCTACCAGAGCGCGCGGCTCCTCGACGCCGACCCCTTCGTCCTGCTCCTGCTGCGCGGCCGGGGCGAACGGGAGCTGCTCGACTCGCTGTCCCGCCGTAACGCCGCACGGGCCGCCCGCGCCGCCCAGGAGCAGGAACCGGACCCCGTCCCCGGCATCCGCGCCACCGACGCCCTCGCCGCACGCCGGCTCCCGCCGCTGCCCGCGCCGCTGCCCGCCCCGCTCCACCCCGAGCAGCCGCCCGCCTACCCGTCCGTGCCGAACGGACCCGACTCCTTCGCCCTCGACCAGCTCGCCTCCGACGCGGCCGTCCGCGCCCACGCGCTGCTCACCACCGGCCACGACGAGATCGGCGCACTGACCCTCTGGCACGACGCCGTACGCCTCGCCGCCGCCCGCCCCGGCTCCGGGCTGACCGCCACCAGCCGTGCCCTGTACGCCTCCCTCGCCTCCGCGGCCGGCCGCACCCCGGCCGAACTGGCCCGCGCGGTCGCCGCCTGGCGGCAGGGCGGCCAGGACGGACTCGCCGTCCTGGAGGACCTCTGGGACCCGCCCGCGGGCCGCTTCGACCGCGCCCGGCCCCTGCTGCGCGCCGCCGACCTCCCCGCCTTCCGCCCCTGGCG
>NZ_JARGEF010000438.1:0-3086 GCF_033794725.1 Streptomyces sp. ID05-39B
CTGTCGCACTCGGCGAGGGTGCCGTCGAGCAGGACGAACTCGGCTCGTGATCGCGCATCATAGGCGGCTTCGAGGTCATCGACGTCCTTGACAGGGCCTTGCCGGAGCTGCTCTACAAGGTCAGACCGAAAAAAACCTCACTCACGCCCGCTGACTCATTCCATGGGTCTACTCCATCCAAAAACGCATTCTCTTCAAGGTCGAAAAAGTCGCTTGGCTGCATGATGTAAGTGACTGAAAGTGTCAGGACGTGAACAGAGCGCAAGCAGATCGGGTTCCTGCGTTGCGCTCCTTTGGTCCAGCTTGGTCCTAGCCAGCGGAAAAAAGGTGTGAATCGCGCCAGAATACCCTGCTCATTCATTCTCGGGCAAAGCGCAGCTATGGCCAAGGGTTGCTCTTTCGTCCCGAAAAGCTCATAATCTCCGTCAAAGATCAACAGGAGATAGCTCATGACCAACGAGCGCCAGGTCTCGCGCCGGCAAGCACAGTCGCAGCGCGTTTCTTTCACCGACCCAATTGTAATCGCCAACACTCCGCAGCGCCGATTCGAAGTGCTGCCGCAGTACATTAAGCGGACGGATGGCGACCAGGTGGCAGCGAAGCTTCTCTATCATAAGAAGCGCGAGGGGCGTATTTTCGGTCTCTTCCCTGTAGAGTTCACGCTGAACCACGAGGAGGTCAAAGAGCTCAAGCGAGTGCTCGAAGAAAGCCTGGCTGTTGCTGAGGGGCGTCAAGATGGTGACTTCCTTGTGCTCCGCCTCGATGGCACTGGTACCGGTCTCTCAGGCCGGGACCCGATAGCTGTCGGCAAGGCCATCGCCCCGCTTGTGGCTGACGAGGACGTTCTGCGTTCCCTGGCAGAAACCGAGGATGGAGCGGAGCTCCTGAAGGGTGTGCAGTCCAGTGTGCGTCTGACGGAACTGTCGCTGGCCATCGATCAGTTGCGTACCAACCTGGAAAGCGGCGAAAAAAGGGAGCAGACGTACCAGGAGTGGTGCGAGCGCCACGGATGGGTGTTCGGCAACGCGTACACCATGCGTGATGAGGTTCGGACCATCGCACTGGGCGACTCCGTAGACGGCCTGCTGGCGCAGACTGCCAACGGGCTACGAGACATCTTCGAGCTCAAGCGCCCGGACATGCACGTCATCCGGTACGACGACACACACAAGTGTTGGTTCTGGAGTCGTGACGTCTCAATGGCTATTGGCCAGTGCCACCGCTACCTTGACGCGCTGCACGAGGCAGCCGCCAGAGGTCTGCGTGATCACCCCGAAGTAGTGGCCTACCATCCCCGTGCCATTCTGATCATTGGCCGCTCTCATGACTGGTCGGCCGAGCAAGCAAAGGCGCTGCATGGACTCAACGCACGCCTGCATGGCATCAGCGTCATGACCTACGATCAGTTGCTTGCTCAGGCCGAGCAGCTTTTGAACACGTTGAGGGGGTAGTGCTGTGAGCAGCGATGCGTTGAAGCAGGAGACGCAGCGCGTGATCTCGGCGTGCCGGGCGATGATTGCAGAATACTGTGCCTGGGACAATAAACGAGTTGGCGGCGAAACAGCTTCGTCGATGTATGGCGATATGTTTGAGTTCGTCAACTTGCGCATGGAGACGGCCGAGAGTTGCCTGCTCCTTATTGAAAGCGACAAGATTGGCGACTCTCTCGGTCTTAGCCGCTCTCTCCTTGAGCACTATCTTCTCTTTCTCCTGATGTGTCGCGGTAACAAGTACTTCCAACTGGCCGACCTTTCGAGTGAGCGTTTGACTGAAGGGCAGTTCAAAGCGCGGCTACGTGAGGAGCAAGAAGAACTTGCGCGGCTTCGGGCGGAAGGGAAGTCAAGTTGTCTTGAGGTTAGGAAGTACCGGCGGGCGAAGCATAGAATCATGTACGTCTACGAAGGTCTGAAGGACCGAGACGACCCAGACTTCATGATTCCTATTCACTTCTTCCAGTTCCAAGAGTTTCGTCCAGAAGTAATGAGACTCAAGGAAGAAAACTACTTCCAGTACTACGAGCCGGAGACTGAAACCAAGCAGGCAATACGCGGTCAGCAAGATGAGGCGGCCTGGCGATACAAGCATTATCTGTCGTACGACGCCTTGCTACAGTGCCTGGAACTCAACGACCTTGCTGACCCGGCTGTGATCTACCGGATTGAGGCACATTACACGTTCCTCGGCAAGTTCCTGCATCCAACTCATGGCGCGGTTAGAGACCTGCATGAGCGTAGCAACTGGCATAATAGTCAAACCGGAGTGGGCAGCGGTCAGCCGTACACGGACGCTGCAAAGCTCCTCGCGGCACTCTATGTCTGCTTCTGCGTGGCTGGCTTGCTGGGGGAAGTGGCCGGAGTGGTAGACCGGGCTCCCGCTAAGTACTACACCGATTCCGGCACGGCCGACTTGTGGACGCTCATTCAGGCGGTTTCCTCGGACTACCCGTACTTCTGGTTCCTTTTCAATGATGCGCCGCTGTACGATCGATACCTGTATTGCATCCACCATGCTGACGAGTCTGATCTCATTGCGTGGGGAGGTTACGCTGGCGTGCCGCTAGAACGCGTCCCGTTCAATCAGCACATTTACTCTCACTTCTGTGATGGGCTGAATGGCTGGTCCAACATTCGTTGGGGAAGCTACAAGCCCGCTGTTCACTGAGCATTCTTCGAAGTGGTCACCGGTCAGGTGACAGGCGCGAGCCGCAACGAGCGAGGCACCCGGGCTGTTGATCGAGATGTCTGATGTCTCAATCACGTTTTGGGGGTCTCGTTGCTCATCCATCCTGCCGCACTCGACCTGCCGCATGCACTCGTGAAGTGGGTCACCATGCTGATCATCACCTGTGAGGGCACCGGCTCTGCAAGCTCCGTCCGTCCCAGCGCGCGATGGTGGCACTGGTGTATATGCGCGAGCCCCCCGCTCTTTCGAAGACCGCCGGGTTCGGGATCAGGGAGTCCACCGCCACGCCTGCACCAGCGCAGTCGTCGACCTGCTCGCCGCCCGTGCACCGGGCCTGCTGAAGACGCTGCGCGATCAGGAGCCGAGTTCGTTCTGCTCGACGGCACCCTCGCCGAGTGCGACAA
>NZ_JARGEF010000439.1:0-3047 GCF_033794725.1 Streptomyces sp. ID05-39B
GGTGGGCGGAGCGGATGCCGTGGTGCCGGGGGCGCGGGTGGAGGCTTCCGTGGAGGAACGGGATCTGGCCGCGTAGGCGTTCGCGTGGCCGTGGGGTGAGGCGGGTCGCCCAGCCCGGTGCCGGCGGTGGCGGGTGGCGGGTGGCTGCGGCGGGCTCACAAGGACTGGGCGTACGTGAAGAAGTTCTTGGGGTCGTACTGGTGTTTCAGCCGGGTCAGCTGGGGGACGGCCGGGCCGTAGTACGCCTTCTTCCAGGTGGCGAGCGTGGGATCGGCGTAGTTCTGGTAGGCGGCGCCCGAGGCGTGGGGGGCCATCGAGTGGTGGGTCGTGGTCAGCCAGGACTGGGCTGTCGTGCCCGTCGTGCCCGCGCGCCAGGACACGAGGTACTGGGCCAGCATCCGGGAGCGGCGGTGGACGAAGGCCGTGGCCGTGGGGGAGACGCGGTTGATCGCGCCGCCGAGGGCGGTGAGCGCGATGCTGCCCGAGCCGCCGCGGACGGTCCTCATCTGCTGGAGCAGGGTCTGGATGCCGGCCGTCGAGAGCGAGCGGTCGAAGAAGTCGGAGCGGGCGGCGTACGTCTCGCGGGCCAGGGCGCCTCGCGGGGAGCGGCCGGGGGTCGGGCCGGGGAGATGGCACTGGGCGTCGGTGGCGAAGGACGAGCAGCCGGCGTAGATCTCCATGGCGTCCTCGTAGGAGCGGCGGCGCAGTGACACGCTCGTTGCGGAGGCGCCCACGCGGTCCGCGAGGCGGTCGACGGCGTTCTGGAGCCGGCCGTAGGTGCCGATGCTGAAGGCGGAGACGGAGATCTTCGGGGTGCCGCCGGGTGTGCTTGCCAGGTGGAGGGCGGACCAGATCTCGTCCGGCTGGGAGGGGCCCCATTCCTGCCAGGCCCTCACCACGGCCGCGGCCTTGGACCAGGGCCAGGAGAGGTGGCCGGTCACCGCCTGCGGGGCGGGGTGGGTGGTGAAGTGGAGTTCCGTGACGACGCCGAAGGTGCCGTTGCCGGCTCCGCGCAGCGCCCAGAACAGGTCCTGGTGGTGGGTGGCGTCGACGGTGAGCTGCTTGCCGTCCGCGGTGACGATGGTCGCCCGGGTGAGGCTGTCGCAGGTCAGGCCGTATGCCCGGGAGACCACGCCGTGGCCGCCGCCCAGGACCAGGCCGGAGACGCCGACCGTCGGGCAGGAGCCGGCCGGGATCGTCACGCCCTTGGCGGCGAGTGCGCGGTAGACGTCGATCAGTTTGGCGCCGGCGCCGACGACGGCGCTGGTGCCGCCGGCGCGGACCCGGTTCAGCCGGGAGACGTCGAGGATCAGCCGGCCGTCGCCCGAGGACCAGCCGCCGTAGGAGTGGCCGCCGTTGCGGATGGCGACCTTGGTGCCGTGGGCGCGGGCGTACTCCAGGGCCGTACGGATGTCGTCGGGGTGGGCGACGTAGGCGACCGCGGCCGGGCGGAGGGTGTCGAAGCGGGTGTTGTACAGCTGCCGGGCCGCCGTCCAGGAGGCGTCGCCGGGGCGGATCAGGGGACCGTCGAGGGAGCGGCCGAGGGCGGCCCAGTCCGCGGCGGCTGCGGCGCTCGTGGTCCGCAGCGGGAGCTTGCCGTCCGCGGTCGCGGAGGCGGTGGGAGGGCCGCTGGTGCTGTCCGACCGGCATGCGGCCGTCGCGACTGCCGCGACGGCGGCCGTGCCGCCTGCGATGAACGTACGCCGTTGCATGTGTGACCGCCCTGTGCCTTCCGTCCTGTGCCTTCCGTCGGCTTCATGGAGCGAGACGGGGCCATCGGCCCGGGGGTTCCCGTGGCGGGGGAACGGACGGCGTCAGTCGTGGGTGTGGCCCGCGGCGTCCGCTCTGGCCAGGCTTCTCGCCCTGCGTGCCGGGCCGCGCCAGCCGCAGGTGCAGCGGGCCAGACAGAACGGGCCGTGTTCGACGGTCGTGGTGGTGTGGGCTGCCCCGTCGCCGGGGGAGGAGGCCGCACGGTCCTGCTGAGTCACGGAGTAACCGTACCCAGCCCCGGCACAAAGGACTCGTATGACCACCGCAAGCCTTCGCCGTCACGCGTGACGGGGGCCACCCACCCGTCGTTATCGGGAACGACAGGGCGCCCGTCACGGACGAACCGGCTGGGGGAGACAGGCGATGGCTCAGCGGCAGCAACGACGGTGGGGAACGGCGGTCGTCGCGGGTCTGGTGGCCGGGGTCTGTGCGGGAGCCGCCGGATGCGGGGGACCCGGGGACGCGGCCGAGGACGACCGGGCCGCCGACCCCGTCGAGACGCTCCGCCGGGCGGCCGACGCGCTGGTGACGGCGGGCAGTTCGAAGGCCCGGACGTCGATGGAGATGGCCACCGGCGGGACCCGCGTGACGATCCGCGGCGAGGGTGTCTACGACTACCGCCGGCAGCTCGGGCAGCTGAAGGTGGTGCTCCCGCAGGATCCGGCCGGGACCACCGAGCACCGGCCCATCGTCGAACTCCTCGCGCCCGGCGCGCTGTTCATGAAGAACCGGGGCGCGGGCGTGCCCGCCGACAAATGGGTGCGGGTGGACACGGCGACGCTGTCCGACGGGAACCTGGTGACCGGCGGTGCCACCGATCCGTACGCCGCCGCGGAGGTGCTGCGCGGGACGCGCACCGCGACCTATGTGGGCCGGACCGAGCTGGCGGGGACCGAGGTGCGGCACTTCCGCGGCACCGCCGACCTGGCCGTGGCCGCGAAGGGTGCCTCGGTGGGCGGCCGTGAGGCGCTGGCCGCGGCGGCGAAAGGGTTCGCCACGGCCCGGGTCCCGTTCGACGTCTACCTCGACGACGAGGGACGCATCCGCAAGGTCCGGCACCGGTTCAGCTTCGTCAACGGCCGGGAGAAGGAGGCCGTCGCGGTCGCCTCGACGACGCTGCTCTACGACTTCGGCGCCCCCGTCGACGTACGGCTGCCGGCGTCGGTCGACATCTACGCCGGGCGGATCGCCGAGGAGTGAGGCGAGGAGTGAGGCGAGGAGTGAGGCGAGGAGTGAGGCGAGGAGTGAGCGGGGGCGGTGCGCGGGGGTGTGGCTGT
>NZ_JARGEF010000043.1:0-42273 GCF_033794725.1 Streptomyces sp. ID05-39B
ACCACCCCCCAGGTCATCCGTTCGACAGGGGGACACAGTCATGCCGGGCCCGGAGGCCAGCGGCCCTCTTGCAGGACCGCGAAGAACATAACGGGGATCCGGGGGGATCGCGGGGGGTTCTGGCGACGGAGGGGGCAAGCACGAGGGGCCTGGTCGACGGACCGGGCCCCTCGACGCATGCACGGCGTCATCCGGCCGTCAGAAGACCATCAGGCCGTCAGAAGAACACCCCGCACCGCAGCAGCACATTCGCGTACGGCCGTGCCTCCCCGGTCCGCACCACCAGCCGGGCCCCAGCCGACAGCCTCTTCAGCTCCTCGTGCGGGACCAGGGCCAGCCCGGGAAAGTGCCCGTCCAGCAGCCCGGCCGCCGCCGGGTTCGCCTCCCGTACCTCGCGGGCCGCCGTCGCGCCCTCCACGACCAGCTCGGCCAGCAGGCCCTCCAGGACCTCGGCGAACGACGGCACTCCCGCCCGGAAAGCGAGGTCCACGACCCGCGGACCCTCGGGTATCGGCATGCCCGCGTCGCACACCAGCACCCCGTGCCCGTGCCCCAACTCGGCCAGTGCGCCCGCGAGATGACGGTTGAGTATCCCGCCCTTCCTCACCGGGCCTCGACCTCCGCCGCCGTCGGGAACGACTCCTGCGCGCCCCGCCGGGTCACCGCCACCGCCCCCACCCGCGCCGCGTACGCCGCCGCCTCCGCGAGCGGGGAACCGGCGCCCAGCTTCCACGCCAGCGCCGCCGTGAAGGAGTCACCCGCCCCGGTCGTGTCCACGGCGTCCACCTTCACGGCCGCGACCCGCTCCACACCCTCCGCCGACGCCACCAGCGCGCCCTGCGAACCCAGCGTCACCACCACCGACTTCGGCCCCTTGGCGAGCAGCACCCGCGCCCAGTCCTCGGGCCGGTCACCGACCTCCGCGCCGCCGAGAATCACCTTCGCCTCGTGTTCATTGACGATCAGCGGATCGCAGGCCGCCAGCACCTCGGCCGGCAACGGGCGCGGCGGTGACGGGTTCAGCACGAAGCGGCTGCCCGGCGCCAGACTCCGTACGACCTCCACGACCGTCTCCAGCGGGATCTCCAGCTGCGCCGACACCACGAGGGAGGCGTGGAACAGCCCGGCGGCGGCACGCACATCCTCCGGTGTCAGGCGGCCGTTCGCGCCCGGCGACACCACGATGCTGTTGTCGCCCGACGGGTCCACCGTGATCAGCGCGACCCCGGTCGGCGCCCCGCCCACCAGCACGCCCACGGTGTCGACCCCGGCCGTCCGCTGCGAGTCGAGCAGCAGCCGGCCGTACGCGTCGTCGCCGATCCGGGCCAGTAGCGCCGTACGGGCGCCGAGGCGGGCGGCCGCGACCGCCTGGTTGGCGCCCTTGCCGCCGGGATGGACGGCGAGGTCCGAGCCGAGGACGGTCTCGCCCGCCTCGGGGCGCCGTTCGACACCGATCACCAGGTCGGCGTTTGCCGACCCCACGACCAGAAGGTCGTAGTCGTACATGAGAACTCCCCTTGTGCGCACGTCGCACGTGACGCGGGGCGGGCGGTCCCCCGACCGCCCGCCCGCATTGCCTGCTTGCTGAAATCGCCTACCGAACCGCTTGCCGAAATCGGTTACGGAACCGCTTACGGAACCGCTTGCCGAACCGCTTGCCGTAACCGATTACCGAATCTCAGCCCGCGAAGTCGGCCACGTTCTCCTTCGTGACCACCTTCACCGGCACCTTCACCATCTCCGCGACCTTCTTGCCCTGGAACGCCTTGAGAGCGTTGTCCACGGCGATCCTGCCCAGTTCCGAGGGCTGCTGCGCGACGGACGCGTACAGCGTGCCGTTCGTGACCGCGGTCATGCCGTCCGGGGTGCCGTCGAATCCGACGACCTGTACGGACTTGCCGGCCTTGGAGCCGAGCGCCTTGATCGCGCCGAGTGCCATCTCGTCGTTGGCGGCGATGACGCCCTGGACGTCCGGGTGCGCCTGGAGCAGGTTCGACATCACGTCGAGGCCCTTGGTGCGGTCGAAGTCGGCCGGCTGCTGTGCCAGCACCTGGATGCCGGGGAAGGCCTTCAAGCCCTTCGCGAAGCCCTCGGCGCGCTCGCGGGCCGCCGAGGTGCCCGCCTGGCCCTGGAGGATCACGATCTTGCCGGTGCCGCCGAGCTTCTCGGCGACCGTCTTGGCGGCGAGTTCACCGCCGGCCACGTTGTCGGAGGCCACGAGGGTGTTCGTGGTCGCCTTGTTGACGCCGCGGTCGACCGCGACGACCGGGATCTCCGCCTTGTCTGCGGCCCGTACGGCCGGACCGGCCGCGTCGGAGTCCACCGGGTTGACGATGATCGCGTCGTAGCCGGAACTGGTGAAGTTCTGCAGCTGGTTGGCCTGCTGCGAGGCGTCGTTCTGCGCGTCGGTGACGGTCAGGTCGACGCCCAGCTTCTTCGCCTCGGCCTTCGCGCCCGACTGGATCTGCACGAAGAACGGGTTGTTGAGGGTGGACAGCGCCAGACCGACCTTCGGGTTCGAGGTCGACGAGGACCCGCTGTGCAGGAAGGAGGTCGCGCCGACGACCGCCACGGTGACGACCGCGGCGAGCCCGTACGTAACCGCTTGCCGGCCCTTGCCGCCGCCACCGGTCCCGGCGCCCACCGGGGTCGCCCCGGCCTTGCGGCGCACGGTGTCCAGGAGCACGGCCAGCGCGATGACGACGCCGATGACGACCTGCTGCCAGAACGCCGACACGGACAGGAGGTTGAGACCGTTGCGCAGCACCGCGAGGATCAGCGCGCCGATCAGGGTGCCGGACGCCTTACCCGTACCTCCCGCGAGGGAGGCGCCGCCGATGACGACGGCGGCGATGGCGTCCAGTTCGTAGCCGTCGGCGGCCTGCGGCTGCGCGGAGGACAGCCGGGAGGCGAGCACGATGCCCGCGGCGGCGGCGAACACACCGGACAGTGCGTAGATCGCGAGCTTCTGCTTCTTCACCCGCAGCCCGGACAGGCGTGCGGCCTCCTCGTTGCCGCCGATGGCGTACATCGAGCGGCCGATGTAGGTGCGGCCGAGGACGAACGCGGCGATCAGGCCCATGACGACCATGACGAGCACGGGCACCGGCAGCCAGCCGCCGAGCGTGTCGCCGAGGTGCGAGACGGAGTCGGGGAAGGCGATCGGCGAACCCTCGGAGATCACCAGCGACAGACCGCGCGCCACGGACAGCATGGCGAGCGTCGCGATGAACGGCGGCAACTTGCCGTAAGCGATGAGGAAACCGTTCACCAGCCCGGCCGCGATGCCGGTGGCGACGGCCAGGACGACCGCGAGGACGACCGGCACGCCGTGCGAGGTGGCGCTCCAGGCGAGGACGGTGGCCGACAGCGCCGCCACCGAGCCGACCGACAGGTCGATGCCCGCCGAGACGATCACGAAGGTCACGCCGAAGGCGAGGATGGCGGTCACGGCCGCCTGGACACCCACGTTGAGCAGGTTGTCCGTGGTCAGGAAGTCACCCGACAGCGCCGACATGGCGATGAGGAGGACGATGAGCGCGGTGAGCGCCCCGTTGTCGAGCAGCAGGCGGCGCACCGCCGCGGCGCCGCCACCGGCGCCCGTCGTGCTCTTGAGCGTGTCAGCGGCCACGGCCGGTCTCCACTTCGGAAGTAGTAGGGGTACTAGGGGGGGTGGTAGAGCTGACGGGGGAGCTCACGGCGAGTGCCATCACCGCGTCCTGGGTGGCCTCGCTCGCGGTGAGTTCGCCGGCGATGCGGCCCTGGGCCATCACGAGCACCCGGTCGCTCATGCCGAGCACCTCGGGCAGATCGCTGGAGATCATCAGGACGGCGGCTCCGGCGGCCGTCAGCTCGTTGATCAGCTGGTAGATCTCGACCTTGGCGCCGACGTCGATACCGCGCGTCGGTTCGTCGAGGATCAGCACCTTGGTGTCGGCCAGCAGCCACTTGCCGATGACGACCTTCTGCTGGTTGCCGCCGGACAGCGTCCGTACCTGCTGGCCGAGCCCGGCCATGCGCACCCCGAGCTGCGCGGCGATGCGGCCCGCGGCCTCGTGCTGCCCCTTGAGGTCGACGAGCCCGCCACGGGTGGCCGAACGCAGCGTGACCAGGCCGAGGTTCTCCTCGACGGAGGCGTCCAGCACCAGCCCCTGGCCCTTGCGGTCCTCCGGCACGAGGCCGATCCCGGCGGCCATGGCAGCGGTCACGTCATGGCGACGCAGCCGCGCGCCCGCCACCCGCACGGCCCCGTGGTCGTACGGGTCCGCCCCGAACACGGCCCGTACGACCTCGGTACGACCCGCGCCGACCAGCCCCGCCACCCCGACGACCTCGCCGGCCCGCACCTCGAAACTGACGTCGTGGAAGACGCCGTCCCGCGTCAGCCCCTCGACGGAGAGCAGGGCGGCGCCGGTGTCGGCGGGCTCGCGCGGGTACTGCTGCTCGATGGAACGGCCCACCATCAGCCGTACGAGTTCGTCCTCGGGCGTGGACGCCGGGACCTGCCCGACGCTCCTGCCGTCCCGGATGACGGTGACCCGGTCGCCCAGGGCCGCGATCTCCTCCAGGTGATGGGTGATGAACACGATGCCCACGCCGTCCTCGCGCAGCCTGCGCACGATCGCGAAGAGCTTCTCGACCTCCTCGGAGGTGAGCACGGCGGTCGGCTCGTCCATGATCAGGACGCGTGCGTCCAGGCTCAGCGCCTTGGCGATCTCGACCATCTGGAGGCGCGCGATGCCCAGTTCGCGCACCAGCGCGCGGGGCGACACGGGGACGCCGACCCGTTCCAGCAGGACGGCGGCGTCGGCCTCCATCCGCTTGCGGTCGATCATCGCGAACCGGCGCGGCTGGCGTCCGAGGAAGATGTTCTCGGCGACCGTCAGGTCCGGTACGAGGTTGAACTCCTGGTAGATGGTCGCGATTCCGAGGCGCTCGGAGTCCTGCGCCCCGTGGATGCGCACCTCCTCGCCGCCGGCCAGGATGCGCCCGGCGTCGGGCGTGTAGGCGCCGGAGAGCATCTTGATGAGCGTGCTCTTGCCCGCGCCGTTCTCACCGAGCAGCACATGCACCTCGCCCCGCCGCAGGTCGAAGTCGACGCTGTCGAGCGCGACCACTCCGGGGAAGGTCTTGCGAATGCCTTCGATGCGCAGCAACTCGTCCGCGTTGCTCACGACTGGCTCCTGTTCCTCGCTGAGTTCTCACCGTTGTGGCCACCCGGACCGCTCGCGCCACCCGCGCCAGTCCGATCGCCCTCGCCTGCCAGACCGCTCTCGCCGCTCTCGCCTGCCGGACTGCTCTCGCTGCCCGCGCCGCTCTCGCCGCACGAGCGGCGCACGACGAGACGCGCGGGGAGGGTGACGGACCGCGGGGCCCGCCCCTCGATCCGGTCGACCAGCGCGCGTACGGCCGCGTGTCCCAGTTCGCCCGTCGGCTGGGCGATGGCGGTGATCGGGGGATCGGTGTGCACGAACCACGGGATGTCGTCGAACGCGGCGAGCGCGATGTCGTCGGGAACGCGCAGCCCACGCGCGCGTACGGCGTCGAGCGCGCCGAGCGCCATCAGATTGTCCGCGGCGAACACGACCTCGGGCGGCTCGGGCAGGTCGAGGAAGCCCTCGGTGACCCGTCGTCCGCTCTCGGCCTTGAAGTCGCCCTGCCCGATGTAGACGTCCGGGAGGTCGATGCCGCACGCGCCCAGAGCCTCCCGGAAGGCCTCGACGCGCTCGCTGCCGGTGGTCGTGGCGGCCGGGCCCGCGATGATCGCCAGCCGACGGTGCCCGAGCCGGTGCAGATGCGCCACCAGGTCACGTACGGCGGCCCGTCCGTCGGCCCGGACGACCGGCACGTCCACGCCGGGGATCCACCGGTCGACGAACACCATCGGGGTCCCCGCGCGCGCGGCGTCCAGCATCAGCGGAGAGCCGCCGTCGGTGGGTGAGACGAGCAGCCCGTCGATACGGCGGTCCAGCAGGGTCCGTACGTGGTGGTCCTGGAGGTCGGGGCGCTCGTCGGCGTTGCCGATGATGACGCTGTAGCCGAGCGCGCGGGCCTCCTCCTCGACGGAGCGGGCCAGCTCGGTGAAGTAGGGGTTCATCACGTCGCTGATGACCAGGCCCAGGGTGCGGGTCTGATCGGTGCGCAGTGACCGGGCGACGGCGTTCGGGCGGTAGCCCAGCGCCTCGACGGCGGCCAGCACACGCGTGCGCGCGTCCGCACTGACCGACGGATGGTCGTTCAGGACCCGCGACACCGTGGCGACGGAAACGCCCGCCTCGGCAGCGACGTCCTTGATGCTCGCCATCGCCGCTCCACCTCCTCGTGGAATCGATTACAACGCCGTAGGGAAGGATTGGAATCGATTACACGGAGGTAAATCAAGACCCTGGCGACCCCGAGACCGAACTGTGATGAGCAGCGAAGAAGAGCACCGGCCCACTGCATCCAGACCGTCCGGCGTTTGAGGACGAGGCCCGTTCAGGGGCGACAGCGGGGGTCTGGGAGCGTAGCCCTCAGGTTCGGGACGGGAAGGGGCGGCGGGGACGAAACCCACTCCCCGACACACTGTCGGTGCCGGGCGGTACCGTCGGATCATGGAGCGACCGACGGCGGGCGGGGACCGGCAACTTGCCGTCCTGGAGGGCGTGCTGGAGCGCATCACGTATGCGAACGAGGAAACCGGCTACACGGTCGCCCGTGTGGACACCGGCCGCGGCGCCGGCGACCTCCTCACGGTGGTCGGCGCCCTCCTCGGGGCCCAGGCCGGTGAGTCCCTGCGCATGGAGGGCCGCTGGGGCTCCCACCCGCAGTACGGCAAGCAGTTCGCCGTCGAGAACTACACGACGCTTCTCCCCGCCACCATCCAGGGCATCCGCCGCTACCTCGGATCAGGGCTGGTCAAGGGCATCGGCCCGGTCTTCGCCGACCGCATCACCCAGCACTTCGGCATGGACACCCTGAAGATCATCGAAGAGGAGCCGAAGCGCCTGATCGAGGTGCCCGGTCTCGGCCCGAAGCGCACGAAGAAGATCGCCGAGGCCTGGGAGGAACAGAAGGCGATCAAGGAGGTCATGCTCTTCCTCCAGACCGTCGAGGTCTCGACGTCGATCGCGGTCCGCATCTACAAGAAGTACGGCGACGCCTCGATCGCGGTCGTGAAGAACCAGCCGTACCGACTGGCGTCCGACGTCTGGGGCATCGGCTTCCTCACCGCCGACAAGATCGCCCAGTCCGTCGGCATCCCGCACGACAGCCCGGAGCGCGTCAAGGCGGGCCTCCAGTACGCGCTGTCCCAGTCCAGCGACCAGGGCCACTGCTACCTCCCCGAGGAGCGCCTGATCGCCGACGCGGTCAAGCTGCTGCAGGTCGACACCGGCCTCGTCATCGAGTGCCTCGCCGAACTCGCCGCGCCCCCCGAGGAGGGCGAGGACCCCGGCGTCGTACGGGAGAAGGTGCCGGGCCCGGACGGCGACGCGGAGCCCGTCACGGCCGTCTATCTGGTCCCCTTCCACCGCGCCGAACTCTCCCTCTCCGCTCAGTTGTTGCGCCTGCTGCGCACCGGCGAGGACCGGATGCCGGCCTTCCGCGACGTGGCCTGGGACAAGGCGCTGGCCTGGCTGCGGACCCGTACCGGCGCCGACCTCGCCCCCGAGCAGGAGGCCGCCGTCAAGCTGGCGTTGACCGAGAAGGTCGCCGTGCTGACCGGCGGCCCCGGCTGCGGCAAGTCCTTCACGGTTCGCTCGATCGTGGAGCTGGCCCGCGCCAGGAAGGCCAAGGTGGTCCTCGCGGCCCCCACCGGCCGCGCCGCCAAGCGCCTCGCCGAGTTGACCGGCGCCGAGGCCTCCACCGTGCACCGGCTCCTCGAACTCAAGCCCGGCGGCGACGCGGCGTACGACCGCGACCGCCCGCTGGACGCCGATCTGGTGGTCGTCGACGAGGCCTCGATGCTGGACCTGCTGCTCGCCAACAAGCTGGTGAAGGCGATCCCGCCGGGCGCCCATCTCCTCTTCGTCGGCGACGTGGACCAACTCCCCAGCGTCGGCGCGGGCGAGGTGCTGCGCGACATGCTCGCCGACGGCGGTCCGATCCCCGCCGTGCGCCTGGTGCGCGTGTTCCGCCAGGCCCAGCAGTCCGGCGTGGTGACCAACGCGCACCGGATCAACGCCGGGCAGCATCCGCTCACCGACGGCATGAAGGACTTCTTCCTGTTCGTCGAGGACGAGACGGAGGACGCGGGCCGGCTCACGGTGGATGTGGCCGCCCGTCGCATTCCGGCCAAGTTCGGCCTCGATCCCCGCCGGGACGTCCAGGTCCTCGCGCCCATGCACCGCGGCCCGGCCGGCGCCGGCGCCCTCAACGCACTGCTCCAGCAGGCCATCACTCCGGGCCGCCCCGACGTGCCCGAGAAGCGGTTCGGCGGCCGGGTCTTCCGCGTCGGCGACAAGGTCACCCAGATTCGCAACAACTACGACAAGGGGGCGAACGGCGTCTTCAACGGCACCGTGGGCGTGGTCACCTCGCTCGATCCGGTCGACCAGCGCCTCACCGTGCTGACCGACGAGGACGAGGAGGTTCCGTACGAGTTCGATGAGCTGGACGAACTCGCCCACGCGTACGCGGTGACGATCCACCGTTCACAGGGGAGTGAATATCCCGCGGTGGTGATCCCCGTCACCACCGGAGCATGGATGATGCTTCAGCGGAACCTTTTGTATACGGCCGTCACCCGGGCCAAGAGGCTGGTCGTCCTCGTCGGCTCCCGCAAGGCCATCGGCCAGGCGGTACGCACCGTGTCGGCGGGCCGCCGTTGCACGGCGCTCGACTTCCGGCTCTCCGGGCAGCGCAAAAAATGATCGATCAAATGAGTCATGAAGGTCACAGAGCACTTCCGTAACCGTGACGAAGGCGCCAGGATGGGCAAGTTGGCGGCACTGAGTGCCGTGGATAAGCCCAATGGCCGACCCCGAGTGCACTCTCCTGCGCCAAATGGGGGATGGTAGAGACAGTCAGGGCAACCTCGAAGAAGAGGCACAACGTCGGTGAGGGATGACGTGAGCGACAACTCTGTAGTACTGCGGTACGGCGACGGCGAGTACACCTACCCGGTGATCGACAGCACCGTCGGCGACAAGGGCTTCGACATCGGGAAGCTCCGCGCCCAGACCGGTCTCGTGACCCTGGACAGCGGTTACGGCAACACCGCCGCCTATAAATCCGCCATCACCTACCTCGACGGCGAACAGGGCATCCTCCGCTACCGCGGCTACCCGATCGAGCAGCTGGCCGAGCGGTCGACCTTCCTCGAGGTCGGCTACCTGCTGATCAACGGCGAGCTGCCCACCGTCGACGAGCTGAGCGCGTTCAAGAACGACATCACGCAGCACACCCTGCTGCACGAGGACGTCAAGAACTTCTACCGCGGCTTCCCGCGCGACGCCCACCCGATGGCGATGCTGTCGTCGGTCGTCTCGGCGCTGTCGACGTTCTACCAGGACAGCCACAACCCGTTCGACGAGAAGCAGCGCAACCTCTCGACGATCCGGCTGCTCGCCAAGCTCCCCACGATCGCGGCGTACGCGTACAAGAAGTCGATCGGTCACCCGTTCGTCTACCCGCGCAACGACCTCGGCTACGTCGAGAACTTCCTCCGTATGACCTTCTCGGTCCCCGCGCAGGAGTACGACCCGGACCCGGTCGTCGTCTCCGCGCTCGACAAGCTGCTGATCCTGCACGCGGACCACGAGCAGAACTGTTCGACGTCAACGGTCCGCCTGGTCGGCTCCTCGCAGGCCAACATGTTCGCGTCGATCTCGGCCGGCATCAACGCCCTGTGGGGCCCGCTGCACGGCGGCGCCAACCAGTCCGTCCTGGAGATGCTCGAAGGCATCCAGGCCAACGGCGGCGATGTCGACTCCTTCATCCGCAAGGTGAAGAACAAGGAGGACGGCGTCCGCCTGATGGGCTTCGGCCACCGGGTGTACAAGTCCTTCGACCCGCGCGCGAAGATCATCAAGGCGGCGGCGCACGATGTCCTCTCTGCCCTCGGCAAGTCCGACGAGCTGCTGGACATCGCGCTGAAGCTGGAGGAGCACGCGCTCTCCGACGACTACTTCGTCTCGCGCAACCTCTACCCGAACGTCGACTTCTACACCGGTCTGATCTACCGGGCCATGGGCTTCCCGACCGAGATGTTCACGGTCCTGTTCGCCCTCGGCCGTCTGCCGGGCTGGATCGCCCAGTGGCACGAGATGATCAAGGAGCCGGGCTCCCGCATCGGCCGCCCGCGCCAGATCTACACGGGCGTCGTCGAGCGCGACTTCGTCCCGGTCGAGCAGCGCTGACGCCTGTCGGCGGCGGCGTCCTTCACGGGGCGCCCGCCGGTCGGGTCCCGCTGGCCCGGACTCGGCCGGCGGCGCTTGCCGGTCGGCCGTCGAGGCGCGTGAATGCCGAGGCGCGTGAATGCCGAGGCGCCTGAATGAGGGGCTGTCCGCAAGGGCAGCCCCATAGTCACCTTGTGGCTCTGGCCCTTGTGGCTCTTGTGGCGCAGCCACCTTGTGCCGCCGTCGCTCAGCAGCGGGCGACGGCGCGTCAGTTGGGATGGGTGCGCGCATGAAGAAGGCGCCCTGGTGCGTCGGTCCCCCCACGGGCCGACGACCAGGGCGCCTTCCCATGTCCCGGTGCGGATTCCCCCCACGGGATCCGGCCGGGCGTCTGGAGAGCACAGCGCCTGAATTCGCTGATGCCATATGTGATTGTTCTGCGGCGGGAGTTGAGCGCAGCGAGCAGAACTCGCCGTACCCCCGCCAGGTGTGCGATCTGCCGGGACAGTGCACGCTGGGAGGGCCGCTCAAAGCTTCCCGGTGTGCCTGCCCCGGCAACGCATCTCTGGAGAAGTCCCCCAAGACATCTCCAGATGCCAGTCCGCGCCCCCCAAGACGCTTCCTGACATCGTCAACTTAGACCGTCGGGCCCCTTCGATGGTTACGTTCACATCACTGTGATCTGTGTCTCTTGCATATGTCCCGTTACCTACGCAAGAGCCCGGATACGGCGATCGAGGCCCAAGCGTAAGGATGATGCGCGAGCCTTGTGAAGAGCTTATGTGAGGCTCGCGCCGGACTCCAGGGGGGCTGTCGTTTCGACTTGACCCTAACCGCCGGTAACTTGCGGGTACTTCGCCGCACCTCAGCGGAATGTCCGCAGTCGCAAGCTGTTCGTCACCACGAAAACGGACGAGAAGGCCATCGCCGCCCCGGCCAGCATCGGGTTGAGCAGTCCGGCCGCGGCCAGCGGCAGTGCGGCCACGTTGTAGCCGAAGGCCCACACGAGGTTGCCCTTGATCGTGGCCAGGGTCCGCCGGGAGAGCCGGATCGCGTCCGCCGCGACCCGCAGATCCCCGCGCACCAGCGTCAGATCGCCCGCCTGGATCGCCGCGTCGGTGCCCGTGCCCATCGCCAGGCCCAGGTCGGCGGTGGCCAGTGCGGCGGCGTCGTTGACACCGTCACCGACCATGGCGACGACCCGCCCCTCGTCCTGGAGCCGCTTCACGACGGCGACCTTGTCCTCGGGCAACACCTCGGCGATCACCTCGTCGATGCCGACCTCCGCCGCCACGGCCTCGGCCACCGCCCGGTTGTCCCCGGTCAGCAGCACCGGTGTGAGCCCGAGAGTGCGCAGTTCCCGTACGGCCTCGGCGCTGGTCTCCTTGACCGCGTCGGCGACGGAGAGCACCCCGCGTACCGCCCCGTCCCACCCGACGACGACCGCCGTACGGCCTCGGCGCTCGGCCTCGTCCCTGGCGTGCGCCACATCCGGCGGAAGATCGTCGAAGAGCCGGCCCACAGCCACCTCGTGGCCCTCCACGCGCCCGCGCACGCCGCGTCCGGGTACGTTCTCGAAGTGCTCGGCCGACGGCAGTCGCCCGGCCGTCCCCCGCTCGGCACCCGCGGTGACCGCTCGGGCGACCGGGTGCTCGGAGGCGTGCTCCAGGGCGCCCGCGAGCCGCAGCAGCAGCTTCTCGTCGGTGCCGTCGGCGGCGTACACCTCCTGGAGGGTCATCCGGCCCGTGGTGACGGTGCCGGTCTTGTCGAGGACGACCGTGTCGGCCCGGCGGGTGTTCTCCAGGACCTCCGGGCCCTTGATGAGGATGCCGAGCTGGGCGCCCCGGCCGGTGCCGACCATGAGCGCGGTGGGAGTCGCCAGGCCCAGGGCGCACGGGCAGGCGATGATCAGGACGGCGACGGCCGCCGTGAACGCGGCGACCGTGTCGCCGGTCAGACCGAGCCAGGCGCCGAACGTGGCGGCGGCGATCAGCAGGACGACGGGGACGAAGACGGCTGCGACCCGGTCGGCCAGCCGCTGTACCTCCGCCTTGCCGTTCTGCGCGTCCTCGACGAGCCGGGCCATGCGGGCCAGCCGGGTGTCCGCGCCGATCCGGGTCGCCTCGACGACGAGCCGGCCGCCGGCGTTCACGGTGGCGCCGGCGACCGTGTCTCCGGGGCCGACATCCGAGGGCACCGACTCTCCGGTCAGCATGGAGACGTCGACGGCGGAGACGCCTTCGGTGACGGTGCCGTCGGTGGCGATCTTCTCGCCGGGCCGGACGACGAACCGGTCCCCGACCGCCAGCCGGTCCACGGGGATGCGGGTCTCCCGCCCGTCGCGCAGGACGGCCACCTCCTTGGCGCCCAGCTCCATCAGCGCCCGGAGCGCGGCTCCCGCGCTCCGCTTGGAACGGGCCTCCAGATAGCGGCCCAGAAGGATGAAGGCGGTCACCCCGGCGGCGACCTCCAGATAGATCGTGGAGGCGCCGTCGGCGCGCGAGACGGTCAGCTCGAAGGGGTGCCGCATGCCGGGCATGCCCGCGTCGCCGAGGAACAGCGCCCACAGCGACCAGCCGAACGCGGCCAGGGTGCCGACGGAGACCAGCGTGTCCATGGTGGAGGCGCCGTGCCGCAGATTCGTCCAGGCCGCCCGGTGGAAGGGCAGCCCGCCCCAGACGACGACGGGCGCGGCCAGCGTCAGCGACAGCCACTGCCAGTTGTCGAACTGGAGCGCCGGGATCATGGCCGTCAGGACGACGGGCGCGGCGAGCAGGGCGCAGACGAGGAGGCGGTGGCGCAGCGCCGACAGTTCGGGGTCGCCGGACGGTTCGGCCGGCATCTCCTCGGAGGCCGGGACCGCGACCGGGGGCGTGGGCTCCTCGGCGGTGTAGCCGGTCTTCACGACGGTCGCGATCAGGTCGGCGACCTCCACCTCGGCGGGGTAGCTGATCCGCGCCTTCTCGGTCGCGTAGTTGACGGTCGCCGTGACGCCGTCCATGCGGTTGAGCTTCTTCTCCAGGCGGGCCGCGCAGGAGGCGCAGGTCATCCCGCCGATGATCAGCTCGACCTGGGAGCCCTCGGACGGTTCGGAGGGCGCGGAGGGTTCGGCGGCGGGCGGGGTCGTCGTGGTGCTGGACATGTCCGTGACTCCAGGGAGCGGAACGGGCCGTGTCCGACCAGTGTCCATCCACCGGTCGGCACGGCCCGAATCCGGGACGGGTGACTCAGGTGAGGCTCCGGGACCGGTGACTCAGCGGCTGCCTCAGGCGAGGCTCCGGGACGGGTGACTCACTCAGGTGCGGTTCGGGGCGGGACTTCGGGACCGGTGACTCAGGCGCGGCCGACCAGTTCGAAGCCGGCCTCGTCGACGGCGGCGCGCACGGCCTCGTCGTCCAGGGCGGTGGCGGAGACGACGGTGACCTCGCCGGTGGAGGCGACGGCCTTCACCGAGGTGACGCCGGAGATCGCGGAGATCTCGCCGGAGACGGCGCCCTCGCAGTGGCCGCAGCTCATGCCGCTCACCTTGTAGAGGGTGGTGACGGTTCCGGGAGTGTCGGTGTGGGCGGTCATCTCGTTACTCCTCGTCGAGGCGTGCGGTCTGCGGAGGCCGGCCGAAGGGGTTGGCCGGAAGTACCTGCCAGAGGCCCCGGAAGGTACTGGGCAGACCCCGGAGGTACCGGCCAAAGGGCCCTGACAGCCCCCACTGCACCCACACTATACCCCTAGGGGGTACGCCTTGAAGGCGCCTCTTCGTGGCCGGCTCGCTCACCGGTGAGCGGTTCCAGATAGCGCACGAGGACGTGCTTCAGCTCCCTGACGTACGCCTCCTGCTCGGCGCCCTCGTGGCCGAGGACCAGCTCCAGGCCCGCCTTGTACAGGCCGAGGCACATATGGGCGGTGCGGGAGAGGTCGGCCGGGGAGGCCTCAGGGAGCAGTGAGGAGAGCAGGTCCTCGATCCGGGCGAGCAGCGTGACATGCAGGGCGTCGTGCTCCTCGGCGATGCGGCCGGGGATGTCGGGGCCGTGCATCAGGGCGAAGAACACCGGGTGATCGCAGTTGAAGGCGATGAACCGGTCGACGGCGGCACCGACGGCCGCCTCCAGCGTGGTCGCGGGCCCGACCGGGGCGAGAGCCTCGCCGTAGGTGTCGCGCATCTCGTGCATGAGCCGGTCGCCCAGCTCGATCGCGATCGCCTCTTTGTTCGGGAAGAACTGGTAGAGCGTGCCGGGCGAGACGCCGGCCTCGCGGGCGATGGCGTTGGTGCTCGCGGCCGTGTATCCGCTGCTGCAGAAGACGGTGGCGGCTGCCTCGAGGAGCTGGGCGATCCGGCGCTCGCCGCGGGCCTGGCGGCGCCGCGGCTGTTCCTTCGCCTGGTTCTCGGCGGTGTCGGGCACGAGTTTTCCCCAGCTCTCCGAACGCGATTGACAAACGCGAGTGGTCGCTCGCATTCTGGTTCCAGTGAAACGCGAGCGAGGTCTCGTGTTTGCCATTCTATGGCAGTGGTGACCCATGCTGCCTGCTCATGTCGGCACGGGTCACGTCGAATCATGGTGAAGGGGACACCGCACGATGACCGAAGTCAACAGTCCGCCTGTCGACAGTCCGCCGCGCGTCGGAGGATGGACCCGTTTCGTGACCGGCCGGCCCAGGCTGTCTCTGCTCGCCGCGCTGGTGCTGACCGTGCTCGCCGTGCTGGCGGGCAGCGGCGTCGCCGACAAGCTGGGCAGCGGTGGCTGGGAGGACCCCGGCGCGGAGTCCACGTATGCCACCGAGGCCCTGGAGCGCGAGTTCCCCGACTCCCAGCCCAACCTGATCCTGCTCGTCGACTCGGGCCGCGCCTCCGTCGACGACCCGGCCGTGGCCGCCGAGGCCACCCGCCTCGCCGAGCGGCTGTCCGGCGAGAAGGGCGTCGTGGGCGTCGGCTCCTACTGGGACGGCAAGGCCCCCGCCCTGCGCGCGGAGGACGGCCACGAGGCACTGATCGCCGCCCGCATCACGGGTGACGAGAAGACGATGGGCGAGACCCTCGACCGCATCGCCCCCTCCTACCGCGGCACCCAGGGCCCGCTGGAGGTCAAGGTCGGCGGCATCGTCGCCGTGCGGCACGAGATGCAGACGATCATCCAGGAGGACCTCACCCGCGCCGAGATCATCGCCCTGCCGGTCACCCTGGTGCTGCTGGTGATGGTCTTCGGCAGCGCGGTCGCCGCCCTGCTGCCGCTCGGCGTCGGCATCGTCGCCATCCTGGGCACCAACGCGGTCCTCGGCGCCCTCACGGAGTTCACCGACGTCTCCGTCTTCGCGATGAACCTCACCACCGCCCTGGGCCTCGGCCTGGCCATCGACTACGCCCTGTTCATCGTCCGCCGCTTCCGCGAGGAACTGTCCGGCGGCGCCGACCCGACCACCGCCATCGGCACCACCCTGCGCACAGCGGGCCGCACCGTCCTGTTCTCGGCGCTCACGGTCGCCGTCTCCCTGGCCGCGATGCTCGTCTTCCCCCAGTACTTCCTGCGCTCCTTCGCCTACGCCGGCATAGCGGTCGTCCTGCTGGCCGCGGCAGCCGCGCTGATCCTGCTCCCGGCGGCCCTGGTCCTCCTCGGCCACCGGGTCGACTCCCTCGACGTGCGCCGCCTGTTCCGGCGCGGCCGGGCGAAGACCCCAGCCCCCGGCACGGAGGGCAGCACGCAGAACGGCACGGAGGCCGGCCCGGAGGGCGGGACGGAGGACCGCACGGCCTGGGGCCGCACGGCGACCCTCGTGATGCGCCGCGCCCCCTTCTTCGCGCTCGGGACGACGGCCGTTCTCGTCCTGCTCGGACTGCCTTTCCTGGGCGTGAAGTTCGGCACCGCGGACGACCGTCAGCTGCCCTCCTCCGCCGAGTCCCACGTGGTGCAGCAGCACATCAGGGACGGCTTCCCAGGAACCCCCGGCGGCGGCCTGGAGGTCCTCGCCGAGGGCAGGGCCACCCAGGCCGAGTACGCCGCCTACAAGGAGCGCGTCGCCGCTCTCCCGGACGTCGCGCGCGTGGACGGTCCCCTGGTCAAGGGCGACGCGGCGTACTTCACCGTGCAGCCCGAGGGCGAGGCCGTGGACGAGGCCGGCCAGCGCCTGGTGGCCGACCTGCGAGCCACTGAGGCCCCCTTCGACACCAAGGTGACCGGCGCCGCCGCAGTCCTGGTCGACTCCAGGAAGGCGATAGGCGACCAGCTTCCTCTGGCAGGGGCCTTCATCACCGTCGTCACGCTGCTGCTGGTGTTCCTGCTGACCGGCAGTGTCCTGATACCGATCCAGGCCGTCCTGCTCAACGCGCTCAGTCTGACCGCGATGTTCGGCGCCGTGGTGTGGGTCTTCCAGGACGGCCATCTCTCCGGCCTTCTCGGCTTCACCGGCTCCGGCTCCATCGAGACGACCCTGCCGGTCCTGATGTTCTGCGTGGCCTTCGGCCTCTCCATGGACTACGGCGTGTTCCTGCTCTCCCGCATCAAGGAGGAGTACGACCACACCGGCGACCACGAACGGTCGGTCCGCCTGGGCCTCCAGCGCACGGGCGGCCTGATCACGGCGGCGGCGGTCATCCTGGCCGTGGTGATGGTCGCGATCGGCACCTCCCGGGTGACCAACACCAAGATGCTCGGACTCGGCATCGCCCTCGCGGTCCTGATGGACGCGATGGTCGTGCGCAGCCTGCTGGTCCCGGCCATCATGCGCCTCACCGGCAAGGCCACCTGGTGGGCGCCGGGCCCTCTGCGCCGCTTCCACCAGCGCTTCGGCCTCAGCGAGGGCGACCCGGCCCCGGCCAGGCAGCCGAACCCCGAGTCGAACCCCGAGTCGAACCCCGAGTCGAACCCCGAGTCGAACCCCGAGACGAACCCCGACACGGACTCCGAGCGGGACACGGTGGGTGTGCGCGGGTAGGGAGAGGCCGCCGGGCCGGGCAGAGGCCAAGGACCAGGGGCGGGGTCCAGGGGCCGGGCTCTAGCATTCGCGGTGATCTCCCCGGCCGGGGACGGTCGGTGAGGGCGGGGAAGGACAGAAGGAGTCGTACATGCGGGCTGTGGTGTTCGAACGGTACGGAGAGCCGGCCGAGGTCCGGGAGGTGCCCGACCCGCAGCCCGCGGAGCACGGCGTGGTGGTCCGTGTCGAGGCCACCGGCCTGTGCCGCAGCGACTGGCACGGCTGGATGGGCCACGACCCGGACATCACCCTGCCGCACGTCCCGGGCCATGAACTCGCCGGAGTCGTCGAGGAGGTGGGCGCCCGGGTCACCCGGTGGAGCCCCGGTGACCGGGTGACCGTGCCCTTCGTGTGCGGCTGCGGCAGCTGCCCGTCCTGCGTGGCGGGCGACCACCAGGTCTGCGAACGCCAGACCCAGCCCGGTTTCACGCACTGGGGCTCCTTCGCCCAGTACGTGTCGCTGGACCACGCGGAGGTGAACCTGGTCGCGATTCCTGGCGACCTCTCCTACGCCACCGCCGCCGCCCTCGGCTGCCGGTTCGCCACCGCCTTCCGGGCGGTCGTGCAGCAGGGCCGGGTGGCGGCGGGGGAGTGGGTGGCCGTGCACGGCTGCGGCGGGGTGGGGCTGTCAGCGGTGATGATCGCGGCCGCCGCGGGGGCGCGGGTGATCGCCGTGGACGTCTCCCCGAAGGCCCTCGACCTGGCACGGTCGTTCGGCGCGGCCGCATGTGTGGACGCGCGGGACACTCCGGACACCGCGGCGGCGGTGCGGGAGCTGACCGGCGGCGGGGCGCACCTCTCCCTCGACGCCCTCGGCTCGCCCGCCACCTGCGCCGCCTCGGTGAACGGCCTGCGCCGTCGCGGCCGGCACCTCCAGGTCGGCCTGCTCCCCTCCCCGGACGGCACGACACCGGTCCCCCTTGCCAGGGCCATCGCCCTGGAGCTGGAACTGCTGGGCAGCCATGGCATGGCCGCCCACACCTACCCTCCGATGCTGGAGCTGGTCCGGGCGGGAGTGCTCCGGCCGGACCTCCTCGTCACCTCGACGATCACGTTGGACGCCGTACCCGAGGCGCTCGCGGCGATGGGGTCGGCGCCCGGTGCCGGGGCCACGGTCATCGAGCCGTGGCGGTGAGGGCGGCCCACTCCCGGTCCAGGAGCGCCATCAGCACCTCGTCCACCCAGCCTCCCTCCCGCGGCGCGGCCTCCCGGCGCACGCCCTCCACCACGAAGCCCACCTTCTCGTAGACGCGCCGGGCCCGGGGATTGTCGCCGTACAGCTCCAACTGGATGCGGTGCAGGCCCAGTTGCTCGAAACCGTGGCCGACGATCAGCCGGGTGGCCTCGGTACCCAGGCCGCGGTCACGGCCCCGGGGCCCGATCAGGGTGCGGAAGGTGCAGGTGCGGGTGTAGGGGTCGTACTCGTGCAGGACGACCTCACCGACGAGTTCACCGGTGGCCCGGTCGGTGACGGCGAGGTCGAGGCGGTCGGGCTGTGCGGAGCGCGTGGCGTACCAGGACCGCAGCCGCTCCAGGGTGAGTTCGCCGTTCGCGGGGAAGGTGAAGCGGACTACCTCGGGGTCCCCGATGATCTCCCACATGGTCTCGGCGTCCGCCGCGGTGAAGGGCCGCAGCACCGTCCTCTCGCCGGTGAGACGGGGTTTGACGGAGAACTCCGATACGGAGAACTCCGATACGCAGGAGTCGCAGGACACCGAGGACCCGGAAGACCCGGAGGCCATCGAGGACACAGAGCAGTCAGGGGCGTCAGAGGCTCCAGAGGCCTCGGGGTCGCCAGAGGCATCAGGGATGTCAGAGGCGTCGGGGATGTCGGAGGCGTCAGGGACGTCGCGCAGGTTCACGGACAGCACTGTGCCCCACCCGAGGGCGGGGCACAGAACGGTTTTCCGGTGGGGCCTCAGTCGGCCCGGCGGCCCCGGTTGCCGGGCCGGGAGGCGACCCAGGTGCGGACGGTGTCGGCGTACCAGTAGGGCTTTCCGCCCTCCACATGGTCGGGCGGGGGGAGCAGTCCGTGCTTGCGGTAGGACCGTACGGTGTCCGTCTGTACCCGGATGTGTGCCGCGATCTCCTTGTAGGACCAGAGTCCTCGGTCGGTCATGAGTCGCACCTCCCTGCGCCTGCGGGGGCGGCGGCCGGGAGGCCGCCGGGGGGAGCCCGCCGCTGCGCTGGCGATCACCACGCCTGTGCCCGCTCAACGACGCGCAGTGACGGAGGGGAAGCGGCTGTTGACAGCGTGCGACACTCCATCCGCGTACGCGTGACATCGGTGACGGAACCTCAATGTTTGTGACGGAGGTGACGCAAACGCCTCAAAGGGGCGTCTGTGTCGGCCCCGTCCCGCCCCCGGAGGGCTATGCCCCGCAGGACCGCAGGAACGCCCGAGTGCGCTGGGCGATGGGCAGGGGCGTGTCCGGGGCGCAGGGGTACATGTCCTGCTCCACGATCGCGAACAGATCGACGTCCAGCTTCTGCGCGGCCTCCAGCACGGGGCCGAGGGCCGGCACCCCCGAAGGCGGCTCGCACATCACCCCGCGGGCGACGGCCGGCCCGAAGGGGACCTCCTGCGTCCGCACCTGCGCGAGGATCTCGGGGTCGACCTGCTTGAGGTGGAGGTACCCGATCCGCTCCCCGTAGGTCTCGATCAGCTTGACGCTGTCCCCGCCGCAGTACGCGTAGTGCCCGGTGTCGAGGCACAGCGACACGAGGCCGGAGTCGGTGCCGTCGAGGAACCGGACGACGTTCTCCTCGCTGTCGATGTGGGTGTCGGCGTGCGGGTGGACGACGATCTCCAGCCCGTACCGCTCCCGCACCTGCTTGCCGAGCCGCTCGGTCAGTGAGGTGAGATTGCGCCACTGTTCGGGCGTGAGCGTGTCCGGCTCCAGTACCTCGCCGGTCTTGTCGTCGCGCCAGAAGGACGGGATGACCACGAGGTGGCGTGCTCCCATGGCCTGCGCGAGCGCCGCGTTGTCCGCGACGTGCGCCCAGGTCTTCTCCCACACGGCCTCGCCGTGGTGCAGCCCGGTGAACACCGTGCCGGCCGACACCTTCAGGCCGCGCCTGGCGGTCTCCTCGGTGAGGACGGCGGGATCGGTCGGCAGATACCCGTAGGGGCCGAGTTCGATCCACTCGTAGCCGGAGAGCGCGACCTCGTCGAGGAAGCGCTGCCAGGGCACCTGCTGCGGGTCGTCCGGGAACCAGACGCCCCAGCTGTCGGGGGCCGAACCGACCCGGATGCGGGAAAGTGAGGGCTGAGGTGACAACGACGTCATGGCCGTCAGCGTGCTGTGTGGCCACACGGGTGTCAAGAGCTGGTCCGAATGTCTGGACAAAACATTGACAGGGTCCGCCATGCGGGGCTAGAAAGCCGTGGAGAGCCGATACGAAGGGAACTCGATGGCCTACGACCTGATCACCATGGGGCGGATCGGAGTGGACCTCTACCCGTTGCAGACGGGCGTGCCGCTGCCGCAGGTCACGTCCTTCGGGAAGTTCCTCGGTGGCTCGGCGACCAACGTCGCCGTCGCCGCCGCCCGCCTCGGCCGGGCCACGGCGGTGATCACCCGCACCGGCGACGACCCCTTCGGCACCTACCTCCACGAGGCCCTGCGCGAGTTCGGCGTCGACGACCGCTGGGTGACCCCGGTCCCCGGCCTGCCGACCCCCGTCACCTTCTGCGAGGTCTTCCCGCCGGACGACTTCCCGCTCTACTTCTACCGCCGGCCCAAGGCGCCCGACCTGGAGATCGACGCCCACGAGCTCGACCTCGACGCCATCCGCGAGGCCCGCGTCTTCTGGATCACCGGCACCGGCCTCAGCGAGGAGCCCAGCCGTACGGCGACGCTGGCGGCCCTCGCCCACCGCGCCAGGGCCGGCACCACCGTGTTCGACCTCGACTGGCGTCCCATGTTCTGGTCCGACCCGGACGCGGCCCGCCCCTTCTACGCCGAGGCCCTGAAACACACCACCGTCGCCGTGGGCAACCTGGACGAGGTCGAGGTCGCCACCGGGGTACGCGACCCGCACGACGCCGCCCGCGCCCTCCTCGACGCCGGCGTCGAACTCGCCGTCGTCAAACAGGGCCCCAAGGGTGTCCTGGCCGTCAACAGCGCGGGCGACTCCGCCGAGGTCCCCCCGCTCCCCGTGAACGTCCTCAACGGCCTCGGAGCCGGCGACGCCTTCGGCGGCTCCCTCTGCCACGGCCTGCTCGCGGGCTGGGACCTGGAGAAGATCATGCGCCACGCCAACGCCGCCGGCGCCATCGTCGCCTCCCGCCTGGAGTGCTCCTCGGCCATGCCGACACCCACCGAGATCGAAGAAGCCCTCGCCGCCGGAGCGGTGCGGTGAAGGCGGGCCGTGGGGGAGGAACCCCGCAGGAGACCGACGCGGAAGGGGCGTCCGAGGCCACCCCCACCACCGTCGACGTCTCCGAACTCGTCCGCCTGCGCACCCACCACCCCGAGGCCATCGCCGAGGCCGCCGCCCGCCGCCCCCGCCGCCCGCTGCTCGACGAGGCCGGCCGGCTGATGATCGTCGCCGCCGACCACCCGGCCCGCGGCGCCCTCGGCGTCGGCGACCGCAAGCTCGCCATGGCCAACCGCGCCGACCTGCTGGAACGCCTCTGCCTGGCACTGAGCAGACCGGGTGTGGACGGTGTCCTCGCCACCGCGGACATCCTCGACGACCTGCTTCTCCTCGGCGCCCTCGACGGCAAGATCGTCATGGGCTCGATGAACCGCGGCGGCCTCCAGGGCGCCCGCTTCGAACTCGACGACCGCTTCACCGGCCACCGCGCCGAGGACATCGAGCGTCTCGGATTCGACGCGGGCAAGCTGCTCCTGCGGATCGACTACGACGACCCGGGCTCGCTCACCACCCTGGAGTCGACCGCCCGCGCGATCGACGACATGGCGGCCCGCAGGCTGCCCCTCTTCGTCGAGCCGTTCATCAGCAGCCGAACCCCGGAGGGCAAGCTCGGCAACGACCTCTCCGCCGAGGCCGTCACCAAGTCGATCGCCATCGCCTCCGGCCTGGGCGGCACCTCCGCCTACACCTGGCTGAAGGTCCCGGTCACCGACAACCCCGACGACATGGCCGAGGTCATGGCGACCTCCACACTCCCCGCCGTACTGCTGGGCGGCGAGGTGGGCGACGACCAGGACGGGGCGTACGAGAAGTGGCGCGGGGCGCTGCAACTGCCCACCGTCCGCGGCCTGGTGGTCGGCCGCTCGCTGCTCTACCCGGCGGACGGCGATGTGACCGCCGCCGTGGACACCGCTGTGGGACTGCTGTGAACGCCGCGCCGAGCGTGAGCGCCGCCAGGCCCACACGAACCGCCGTCGCCGCACGAACCGCCTGCGCCGCGCGAACCGCCTGCGCGGCACGAACCGCCTGCGCGGCACGAAGCGCCTGCGCCGCGCGAACCGCCGTCGCCGCGCGAACCGCCTGCGCGGCACGAACCGCCTGCGCCGCGCGAACCGCCGTCGCCGCACCAACCGCCTGCGCCGCACGAACCGCCGACGTCGCACGACCTGCGAGGGCCGCATGAACGACAAGCTGCACATCCCCCGCGGCAGCACAGCCGGCAGCATCGCCGGCGCCGACCACGTGCTCGACATCGGCCCCGAGCGGGCCGGCTGGACGCACAGCAGTCTGCGGATCGTCGAACTGGCGCCGGGCGGCATCCACAGCCTCACCACCGGTGACAGCGAGTGGATCGTGCTTCCGCTGGAGGGCGCATGTACCGTGCGAACGGCGGATGAAGAGTTCCAACTCCTGGGCAGGGAAAGCGTTTTCGCGTCGGTGACCGACTTCGCGTACGTTCCCCGGGACGCCCAGGCCCAGATCGCCTCCGGCGCGGGAGGCCGCTTCGCCCTGGCAGGAGCGAAGTGCGAGCGTCAACTCCCCGCCCGCTACGGCCCCGCGCCGGAGGTCCCCGTCGAGGAACGCGGCAGCGGCAACTGCGCCCGCCAGGTGCGCAACTTCGCCTCCGCCGACGCCTTCGACTGCGCCAAGCTGATCGCCGTCGAGGTCATCACCCCCGGCGGCAACTGGTCCTCGTACCCGCCGCACAAGCACGACGAGCACCGGCCGGGCGAGGAGTCGGAGCTGGAGGAGATCTACTACTTCGAGATCGAAGGACCGGGCGGCTTCGGCTACCAGCGCGTGTCCCCCTCGCACGAGGGCGGCTCCGACGTCCTCGCCGAGGTCCGTTCCGGTGACGCCGTCCTCGTACCCGACGGCTGGCACGGCCCGTCGATCGCCCAGCCAGGCCACACCATGTACTACCTGAACGTGATGGCGGGACCCGGCGAGACCCGGGAGTGGCGGATCTGCTTCCACCCGGAGCACACAGCGACCACAGGGGGTTACCGATGACCACCAGGCTTACCGTGGCCCAGGCGCTGGTGCGGTTCCTCGCCGCCCAGTACACCGAGCGCGACGGCGTACGGCAGCGGCTGATCGGCGCGACCTGGGGCATCTTCGGCCACGGGAACGTCGCCGGCCTCGGCCAGGCCCTCGTCGAGTACGCCGACGAGATGCCGTACCACCAGGGCCGCAACGAGCAGTCGATGGTGCACGCGGCCGTCGGCTACGCCCGCCAGTCGAACCGGCTGTCCACGCACGCGGTGACGACGTCCATCGGCCCCGGCGCGACCAACCTGGTCACCGGAGCCGCCCTCGCCACCATCAACCACCTCCCCGTCCTCCTCCTCCCCGGCGACACCTTCGCGACCCGCGCCGCCGACCCCGTCCTCCAGCAGCTCGAAGTCCCCTACGCGGGCGATGTGTCGGTCAACGACGCGCTGCGCCCGGTGTCGAAATACTTCGACCGCGTCACCCGCCCCGAGGCCCTGATCCCGGCCGCCCTCCAGGCGATGCGGGTGCTGACGGACCCGGTGGAGACCGGCGCGGTCACCCTGGCGCTGCCCCAGGACGTCCAGGCCGAGGCCTACGACTGGCCCGACGCGTTCTTCGCCGAGCGCACCTGGTCCGTACGGCGTCCCGGCGCCGACCCCGCCGAACTCGCCGAGGCGGTCACGGCGATCCGCGCCGCGAAGCGCCCGCTGCTCATCGCGGGCGGCGGCGTCCACCACAGCCGCGCGGAGGAGGCCCTCGCCGAGTTCGCCGCGGCCACCGGCATCCCGGTCGCCTCCACCCAGGCCGGCAAGGGCTCCCTGCGCCACGACCACCCCCAGGACGTCGGCGGCGTCGGCCACACCGGCACGGCGACGGCGGACGAACTCGCCCGCACCGCCGACCTGGTGATCGGCGTCGGCACCCGCTACACCGACTTCACCACGGCTTCGCACACCCTCTTCGGCCACGGCGACGTCCGCTTCCTCAACCTCAACATCGCCCCCTACGACGCCCACAAGCTGGCCGGACTGCCGCTCGTCGCGGACGCCCGCAGCGGCCTCCAGGAACTGACCCAGGCCCTCGGCCTGCACGCCCACCGCGTCGCGGACGCGTACGTCGCCGAGTACGGCGAGGACAAGGAACGCTGGGAGCAGCGCGTCGACGCCTGCTACGAGGCGGAGGAGCCCGACGTACGCCCGACGCAGCCGCAGGTGCTCGGGGCGCTGGACGCGATCGTCGACGAGTCCGACGTGATCATCAACGCGGCCGGTTCGCTCCCCGGCGACCTGCACAAGCTGTGGCGGGCCCGCTCCCGCGACCAGTACCACCTGGAGTACGGCTACTCCTGCATGGGCTACGAGATCCCGGCCGCGATCGGCGTGAAGCTCGCCGCGCCGGACCGCCCGGTGTGGGCGCTGGTCGGCGACGGCACCTATCTGATGATGCCGACGGAGATCGTCACGGCCGTGCAGGAGGGGATCGCCATCAAGGTCCTCCTCATCCAGAACCACGGCTACGCCTCCATCGGCGGTCTGTCGGAGGAGACCGGCGGCGAGCGCTACGGCACCGCCTACCGCTACCGGGCCGAGGACGGGACGTTCACCGGCGCCCCGCTCCCCGTCGATCTGGCCGCCAACGTGGCCAGCCTCGGCATGCGCGTGCTGCGCGCGAAGACCGTCCACGACCTGCGCGAGGCCCTCGCCGAGGCGCGCGCCGCCGACACTCCCACTTGTGTCTACGTCGAGACCCAAACGGCAGACACAGTGTCGGGCCCGCCCCCGGCGCAGGCCTGGTGGGATGTACCTGTGGCCGAGACCGCGACCCGAGCGTCCGCGGTGAAGGCCCGTGAGCTGTACGAACGGCACGTCTCCACCCGACGCCGCCATCTGTGAAGGAGCACTCGGTCATGACGAAGATCGTCAACCACTGGATCGGCGGCAAGTCCGTCGAAGGCGCGTCGGGTACGTTCGGGCCGGTGACCGACCCGGCGACCGGCGCGGTCACCACCAAGGTCGCGTTCGCGTCCGTCGACGAGGTGGACGCCGCGGTAGCCGCCGCCAAGGACGCCTACGCCACCTGGGGCCAGTCCTCGCTGGCCAAGCGCACGGAGATCCTCTTCCGGTTCCGCGCGCTGCTGGACGCCAACCGCGACGCGATCGCCGAGCTGATCACCGCCGAGCACGGCAAGGTCCACTCCGACGCGCTCGGCGAGGTCGCGCGCGGCCTGGAGATCGTCGACCTGGCGTGCGGCATCAACGTGCAGTTGAAGGGCGAGCTGTCGACGCAGGTCGCCAGCCGGGTGGACGTGGCCTCGATCCGGCAGCCGCTGGGTGTCGTCGCGGGCATCACGCCGTTCAACTTCCCGGCCATGGTGCCCATGTGGATGTTCCCCATGGCCATCGCGACGGGCAACACCTTCGTGCTGAAGCCGTCGGAGAAGGACCCGTCGGCGTCCCTGAAGATCGCCGAGCTGCTGGCGGAGGCCGGTCTGCCGGACGGCGTCTTCAACGTCGTCCACGGCGACAAGGTGGCCGTCGACCGCCTCCTGGAGCACCCGGACGTCAAGGCGGTCTCCTTCGTCGGCTCGACCCCGATCGCCCGCTACATCCACACCACGGCCGCCGCCAACCACAAGCGCGTCCAGGCCCTGGGCGGCGCCAAGAACCACATGCTGGTCCTCCCGGACGCCGACCTGGACGCGGCGGCGGACGCGGCGGTCAGCGCGGCCTACGGCTCCGCCGGCGAGCGCTGCATGGCCATCTCGGCCGTGGTCGCGGTCGGCGCGATCGGCGACGAACTGGTGGAGAAGATCCGCGAGCGCGCCGAGAAGATCAAGATCGGCCCCGGCAACGACCCGACCTCCGAGATGGGCCCGCTCATCACCAAGGTCCACCGCGACAAGGTTGCCTCGTACGTCGAGGGCGCGGCGGCCGAGGGCGCCGAGGTCGTCCTGGACGGCACCGGCTACACCGTCGAGGGCTTCGAGGACGGTCACTGGATCGGCATCTCGCTCCTCGACAAGGTCCCCACCAGCGCCAAGGCCTACCAGGACGAGATCTTCGGCCCCGTCCTGTGCGTCCTGCGCGTGGACACCTACGACGAGGGCGTGGCGCTGATCAACGCGTCGCCGTACGGCAACGGCACCGCGATCTTCACCCGCGACGGCGGCGCCGCCCGCCGCTTCCAGCTGGAGATCGAGGCCGGCATGGTCGGCGTGAACGTCCCGATCCCGGTCCCCGTCGGCTACCACAGCTTCGGCGGCTGGAAGGACTCCCTCTTCGGCGACCACCACATCTACGGCAACGACGGCACGCACTTCTACACCCGCGGCAAGGTCGTCACCACCCGCTGGCCGGACCCGGCCGACACCCCGGCAGGCGTCGACCTGGGCTTCCCGCGCAACCACTGACCCGCTGACACACGGCTGCACGGTGCCCTGCTCCTGTCCGGGGGCAGGGCACCGTCATGCAGGACGCGCGGGACCGACCCGTACCGCGCCTGGTGTACGCCGGCACCCCGCCGTACGCCTGTGGGAGGTCGGGGAGTTCGGTCTCCGGTCGACAACTTCCCGACAGTTTCACCCCGTACCGTTGACGCATGGATCTTCGACTGCGCGGACTGCGGCGGCCGCGGCGGATCATCGCCGCCGTGGCCGCCGTCGTCGTGCTCGCCGGCGCCGGCACCTGGACGGCCGTGGCCTCGGACGACGCACCCCCGGTGCACCGTGCCGACCAGGTCATGGCCGTCGACGGCGTGCGCCTGGACACCTCGTACTTCACCTCCGGCGACTCCGGCCGCCGCCCCGCCGTCCTGCTCGGGCACGGCTTCGGCGGCACCAAGGACGACGTCCGCGCGCAGGCCGAGGACCTCGCCGCCGACGGCTACGCGGTGCTGACCTGGTCCGCACGCGGTTTCGGCAGGTCCACCGGCAAGATCGGCCTGAACGACCCCAAGGGCGAGGTCGCCGACGTCTCCCAGCTGATCGACTGGCTGGCGAAGCAGCCCCAGGTCCAGCTCGACAAGGCCGGCGACCCCCGCGTGGGCCTGGCCGGAGCCTCCTACGGCGGCGCGATCTCCCTGCTGGCCGCCGGACACGACACCCGCGTCGACGCCATCGCCCCCGCGATCACCTACTGGAACCTCGCCGACGCCCTGTTCCCCGACGGCGTGTTCAAGAAGCTGTGGACCGGCATCTTCTTCAACACCGGCGGCGGCTGCGCCAGGTTCGAGCCCGCACTGTGCGCGATGTACGAGCGGGTCGCCGAGTCCGGCACCCCCGACGCGGCGGCCCGCGCCCTCCTGGAGGAGCGCTCCCCGTCCGCCGTCGGCGACCGCATCAAGGTTCCCACCCTGCTGCTCCAGGGCCAGACCGACTCCCTCTTCACCCTCGCCCAGTCCGACGCCGCCGCGAAGGCGATCCGCGCCAACGGCGCCCCCGTCGACGTCGACTGGATCGCGGGCGGCCATGACGGCGGCGACCTGGAGGCGAGCCGCGTCCAGGCCCGGGTCACCTCCTGGTTCGACCGCTACCTCAAGGGCGACAAGGGCGCCGACACCGGCCCCGCCTTCCGGATCACCCGCACCGGAGGCGTCGACACCACCGACGGCGCCGCCCTCCTGCGCGGCGCGAGCGACGACACCTACCCCGACCTGACCGGCGGCGACCGCTCGATCGCCCTGACCGGCCGCGAGCAGTCCTTCGCCAACCCGCCAGGCGCCAGCCCGCCCGCCGTCTCCGCCCTGCCCGGACTCGGCGGCGGCGGCCTCTCCCAGCTCTCCTCCCTCGGCGTCGGCGTCTCCCTCGACTTCCCCGGCCAGTTCGCCGCCTTCACCTCCGCCCCCCTCACCAGCGACCTGCGCGTCACCGGCTCCCCGACGGCCACCCTTCACGTGAAGTCGACCAGCCAGGACGCCGTCCTGTTCGGCAAGGTCTACGACGTCGGCCCCGACGGCCGACAGCAGGTCCTGCCCTCCCAGCTCGTCGCCCCCGTCCGCGTCGAGGGCGCCAAGGCCGGCAAGGACGTCACGCTCACCCTCCCGGCCATCGACCACGAGATCGACAAGGGTCACCGGCTGCGCCTGGTCCTCGCCTCCACCGACCTCGGCTACGCCTCCCCGGCCGCCCCGGCGACGTACACCGTCTCCCTGGAGGGCGACCTCAAGGTGCCGACCGCCGCTGCCGTGAGCACCGCCGCCGCCCCGCTGCCCTCCTGGGTGTGGTGGCTGCCCCTCGCGGGCGCCGGCCTCGCCCTGACGCTGCTGGTCACCGGCCGCCGCCGCACCGCGACGCCCGCCCCCGACCCGGAGCTGGCCGAGGTCCCCCTCCAGATCACCGACCTGAGCAAGAAGTACGCGGGCGGCGACCGCTACAGCGTCCGCGACCTCTCCTTCCGCGTCGAGAAGGGCCAGGTCCTCGGCCTCCTCGGCCCCAACGGCGCCGGCAAGACGACCACCCTGCGCATGCTGATGGGCCTCATCAGGCCGGACGGCGGCGAGATCCGCGTCTTCGGCCACGCCATCCGCCCCGGCGCCCCCGTCCTCTCCCGCGTCGGCGCCTTCGTCGAGGGCGCCGGCTTCCTCCCGCACCTGTCCGGCCGCCAGAACCTGGAGCTGTACTGGCAGGCCACCGGCCGCCCGGCCGAGGACGCCCACCTCGACGAGGCCCTGGAGATCGCCGGCCTCGGCGACGCCCTCGCCCGCGCGGTGCGCACCTACTCGCAGGGCATGCGCCAGCGCCTGGCCATCGCCCAGGCCATGCTCGGCCTGCCCGACCTGCTCATCCTCGACGAACCGACCAACGGCCTCGACCCGCCCCAGATTCGCGAGATGCGCGAGGTGATGATCCGCTACGCCGCGGCAGGCCGCACGGTGATCGTCTCCAGCCACCTGCTGGCGGAGGTCGAGCAGACCTGCACCCACCTCGTCGTGATGGACCGCGGCCGGCTCGTCCAGGCGGGCCCGGTCGGCGTGATCGTCGGCTCCGGCGACACCCTCCTTGTCGGCACCGCCACACCTGTGGAGGAGCCCCTGGCGGAGAAGGTGGCCGCGCTGCCCGGCGTCGCCTCGGCCGTCCGCACCGACGACGGACTCCTCGTCCGCCTCGACGCGGACGGCAGCGCCCAGCACCTGGTCGCCGAGCTGGTGCGGCTCGACGTGCCCGTGCAGTCGGTCGGCCCGCACCGCCGTCTGGAAGACGCCTTCCTCACCCTGATCGGAGGCTCCGCGTGAGCACGCTGACCGAGCCGGCCAAGCCCACCGGGCACCCCGAGCCACCCGTGCCCGTCGCCACCGCCTCCGGCTACCGCGCCTCGCGCACCCTGCCCCTGCGCGTCGAACTGGCCCGCCAGCTCAAGCGCCGCCGCACCCTCGTCATGGGCGCCATCCTCGGCGCGCTGCCGTTCGTCCTGGCCATCGCCTTCGCGATCGGCGGCGAACCGGGCGGCGGTGAGGGCGGCAACCGCATCAACCTGATGGACACGGCCACCGCGTCCGGCGCCAACTTCGCCGCCGTCAACCTGTTCGTCTCCGCGGGCTTCCTGCTGGTCGTCCCGGTCGCCCTGTTCTGCGGCGACACCGTGGCCTCCGAGGCCAGCTGGGCCTCCCTGCGCTACCTCCTCGCCGCCCCCGTCCCACGCGCCCGCCTGCTGTGGTCCAAGCTCGTCGTGGGACTCGGCCTGAGCCTGGCCGCGATGGTCCTGCTGCCCGTCGTCGCCCTCCTCGTCGGCACCGCCGCCTACGGCTGGGGCCCCCTGGAGATCCCCACCGGCGGCGCCCTCGACGCGGGCACCGCCGCGCAGCGGCTCGTCGTCATCGTGGGCTACGTCTTCGTGTCCCAACTCGTCACCGCAGGACTCGCGTTCTGGCTGTCGACGAAGACCGACGCCCCCCTCGGCGCGGTCGGCGGCGCGGTCGGCCTGACCATCGTCGGCAACGTCCTCGACGCCGTCACCGCCCTCGGCGACTGGCGCGGCTTCCTCCCCGCGCACTGGCAGTTCGCCTGGGCCGACGCCATCCAGCCCACCCCCGAGTACTCCGGCATGATCCAGGGCACCGCCGTCTCGGTGACCTACGCCGTCGTCCTGTTCGCCCTGGCCTTCCGCGGTTTCGCCCACAAGGACGTCGTCTCCTAGGTCTCCGGAGGATCACCTACCGGTCTCGACGGGCCCCGGCCGTGCCCTCTTCGAGACCCATCCGCAACACCCCGTGCCGCACGTTCGGGCCCCCGGTGCCGTCACAGTCACGTACGTCGACGTCAACGACCACAGGGGGCACCACAGATGGAGACGACCCACCGCATCCGAGGACCACTGGCCGCCGCGGCCGCCGCACTCCTGCTGCTCACCGGCTGCGGCGCCGGCAGCTCGGACAGCAGCACCGACAGCAGTGCCGACTCCGCCGAGCGCAGCGGCGACTTCCCCGCCCCCGCGGAGGGCGACACGGGATACCAGGACGAGGACCAGCGACGCGAACCGGCGCGGGACCACCTCTCCACCTTCGCCCTGGACGTCGACACCGCCTCCTACGGATACGCCCGCCGCGCCCTCGCCGACGGCAACACCCCCGACCCGTCGACGATCCGCCCCGAGGAGTTCGTCAACAGCTTCCGTCAGGACTACGAACGCCCCGACGGCAACGGCTTCTCCGTCACCGTCGACGGCGCCCGTACCGGCGAGGACTGGTCCCTGCTGCGCGTGGGCCTCGCCACCCGCACCGCGCCCCGGACCGGCGAACGCCCGCCCGCCGCCCTCACCTTCGTGATCGACATCTCCGGCTCGATGGCCGAACCCGGCCGCCTCGACCTCGCCAAGGAGTCCCTCGGCACGATGACCGACCGGCTGCGCGACGACGACTCCGTCGCCCTCGTCACCTTCAGCGGGGAGGCCGAGACCGTCCTGCCGATGACCCGCCTCGGCGACCGCCGCGGCCGAGTCCACGACGCCATCGACGGCCTGGAACCCACCGACTCCACCAACCTCGGCGCCGGTGTCGAGACCGGCTACGCCACCGCCGTCGAAGGCCTGCGCGAGGGCGCCACCAACCGGGTCGTCCTCGTCTCCGACGCCCTCGCCAACACCGGCGACACCGACGCCGACACCATCCTCGAACGCGTCGAGGGCGCCCGCCGTGACCACGGCATCACCCTCTTCGGCGTCGGAGTCGGCAGCGACTACGGCGACGCCCTGATGGAACGCCTCGCCGACAAGGGCGACGGCCACACCACCTACGTCTCGAACGACGGCGACGCCGAGAAGGTCTTCTGCGAGGAACTCCCGCGGCACGTCGACCTGACCGCCCGCGACGCCAAGGCCCAGGTCGCCTTCGACCCGCGCACGGTCGAGGAGTTCCGCCTCGTCGGCTACGACAACCGCCGCGTCGCCGACGACGACTTCCGCGACGACGGCGTCGACGGCGGGGAGGTCGGCCCCGGCCACACCGTCACCGCCCTGTACGCCGTCCGCACCAGGCCGGGCGCCGAGGGCCACCTCGCCACCGCCACCGTCCGCTGGCTCGACCCCGCCACCCGCACCCCGCACGAGACCTCGGGCCGGCTGGAGACGGACGCCGTGCACGAGGACCTGACGAGCGCCTCAGCCCGCTTCCAGGTCGCCGCCACGGCCGCGTACTTCGCCGACGCCCTGCGCGGTGGCGGTGGCGGTGGCGAAGGGGACTTCGCTCCCCTGCCCGACGCCCCGTCCCTCACCGAACTCGGCAAGACCGCCCGGACCCTGGCGAGGCGGACCGAGGACCCGGAGGTCGGCCGCCTCGCCGACACGATCGGCCTGGCCCGCCGGGACGGCGACTTCTAGGACGCCCGGCGCACCGCATGGCACGCACCGCTGACACGCACCGCATGAAAAGGCGGCGGGCACCGGAAGAACCGGTGCCCGCCGCCCGCGGTCGTCGGCAGGACTCAGCCGTTGCCCGCGCCGTTGCCGGCGAGCACCGAGATGTCGTCGAGGATGTGCGACAGCGGCTCGTCGCCCTTGGCCTGCGTGGAGTTCTCGACGCACTGCTGGTTCTGCGGGGCCGACAGGATCGGGATGTCCTGGACGGCGATCGGCACGAGACCGATGAGCGAGCCCACGTTGGCCTTGACCGGCAGGCCGACACAGGGCTTGTTCAGCGAACCCTGGACCAGCGAGAGCTGCGGGCTCATCTTGCCGAACGTGGCCGAGTTGCCGAACTCCGACGAGGCGCCGTTGCCGCTGGCGGAGGTGGTGCCGCTGTCGTCGCCGATGGCCAGGGCCTGCGGCGCGGACATGGCCGCGAGACCGGCTACGGAGGCGGCGATGGCCGCGGTTGCCCACAGCTTCTTCATGGTTCTTTCCCTTCGAAAAGCGGACTCCGGGGGAGGAGCTGCATGATCGTCAACGTGTTCCGGTGGCCCGGGGTTGCGGGTTTGGCCCCGATTGGCGCAGCGCACCGCGGTCCCGTTCCGTACGCCCCTCAGTGGCACGCGTACGCGCTCCCACGCACGGGTGTCGTGGTGCCGAGGATGTCCGGCGGGTCCTTCGGTGCGGGCTGGGTCCCCTTCGCGACCAGCGGCCGGTCCTCGCGGATCCTGGCGAACAGTTCGTCGGCCCGGCGCCGGTCCCAGGTCAGCGCCGAGCCGACGCCCGCCTCGGGCGGGGCGAACCCGGAGATGGGCACGGTGGTGAACTCCGTCGCCGACGCCGGCAGCCCCCGCAGCGCCCCCGCCAGCTCGGCCAGCTCCCCGACGGAGAAGCCCTGCGGCCCGGACCCGAGGAGGGTGCGCACCAGGTATCCGGTCCGCCCCGGATCGGCGAGCACCTTGCCGGACTGCGCCCGGCGCAGCGCCTGGACGAGGAACCGCTGCTGCCGCTGGATCCGGCCGAGGTCGGCGCTGGCGTCGACATGCCGCGAGCGGACGTACTGAAGGGCGCGTCCGCCGCCCAGCCGGTGCTTGCCCGGCGCGAGGTCCAGCTTGGTCGCCGAGTCCTTGAGCCGCCGCGGCGTGCACACCTGGACGCCGCCGACGTCGTCGACGCCGTCCATGAAGCGCCGGAAGTCGAGCTGGACGTAGCGGTCGACGGACACTCCTGTCATCGACTCGACGGTCCGCACGGCGAGTTCAGGCCCGCCCTCCTGGAACGCGGCGTTGATCTTCGCCGGATGCGGCGGCCGTTCCTGCCCGCTCACCCCGTCGCGGTACGGCGGGATCTCGGCGTAGGAGTCGCGGGGCAGGCCGATCACGCTGACGCGGTCCCGGCGGGCGGAGACGTGGACCAGCATGAGGACGTCCGTGCAGCCGCAGGGGTGGCCGCCCGCGTAAAACTCGCGCTTCTCGGCGGCGGTGATGGTGTCCCGTTCGTCGGTCCCCATCAGCAGGATGTTCATCGCGCGCGGGGCGGACTCCCGGCCGGGCGACGCGAAGCCGGTGCCGAGCAGCGCGCCCGCGGTCGCCAGGACGACTGAGGGCATCGCCAGGCGGCGGGGCCAGAGGTTTGTCTTCATCGTCACGCGCCGCACGCTAGAACAGCGGGCCGCCGGTGATCCGGCGGCCCGCTGACGGGGTGGAGAAACCACCCCGGGGCTCAGGAAAGGAACCCGTTCACCTCGACCTGGCTCAGTGGTTCGCGGCGCCGTTGCCGGCGAGCACCGAGATGTCGTCGAGGATGTGCGACAGCGGCTCGTCGCCCTTGGCCTGGGTGGAGTTCTCGACGCACTGCTGGTTCTGCGGGGCCGACAGGATCGGGATGTCCTGGACGGCGATCGGCACGAGGCCGATGAGCGAACCGACGTTGGCCTTGGCCGGCAGACCGATGCAGGGCTTGTTGAGGGAGCCCTGGATGAGCGCCATCTGGGGGCTCATGTTGCCGTAGGTGGCCGAGTTGCCGAACTCCTGGCGGGCACCGTTGCCGCTGGCGGAGGTGGTGCCGCTGTCGTTGCCGATCGCGAGAGCCGGGGCGGCGGCAGCAGCGGAAACGCCGACGACGGAGGCGGCGACCGCGGCCGTGGCCAGAACCTTCTTGATCACTTCTAGTCCCTTCTGAGATACCCCGTCCTCCGGAGCGTTCTGATCAACTGCCTTGGCCCCGTTTGGTTCCCCTCCTTCACTCCGATGGCCTATGGCCGCAGAGGTCGGCGCGCGGAAAGGCAGCGGGGAATCCGCTTACCTTCCGACCACCGCCGCGCGCGTCGGCAAAACCGATCGGGTGACGGGCCGCAACCAAAACCGGCACACCGGGTTGAGTGGGGGCAGGCAGATGCTCCTGGCCGCCGGGCCAGGGCAGGGAAAGGAAAAGCGAAATGCTGAAGAAGGCAATGGCCGCGGCGGCGGTCGCCGCTTCCGTCGTCGGTATGTCGGCGGCGGCCGCGCCCCAGGCGCTTGCCATCGGGGACGACAGCGGTACCACCTCCGCCAGCGGCAACGGTGCGCGCGAGGCGTTCGGCAACTCGGTGACCAAGGGCGACATGAGCCCGCAGGCCACCCTGGTCCAGGGTTCCGTCAACAAGCTGTGCGCGGGCGTCCCGGTCAAGGCGAACGTGGCGTCGCTGCTGGGTGTGCTGGTGCCGGTCGCCGTGCAGGACATCCCGGTCCTGTCGGCCCCGCAGAACCAGCAGTGCGCCGAGAACTCCACCCAGGCCAAGGGTGACGAGCCGCTGTCGCACATCCTGAACGACATCTCGGCCCTCTCGGGCAACGGCGCGGGCAACGGCTGACCGTCCGCCGCCTTCCCGTCCGCCGGACGGCCCGTGCGCTGCGCACGGGCCGTCCGGCGTTTTTTGACGACGTCCCGTCATGTTCGTTCCCTCCCGCTCCGAAGAATCGATTCCTCTTCGCTGGACCTAACGAGTTGATTATGTGAGGTCGTTCGAGTGAACTACCCGGCGCCACGCGTTCGTCAGTTTCCTTCCGCGTCTATCTCTCGTTTGCAACCTTGCAGGTCATGGTGCGAGCCGTTCCGGCTGTGCTCGCTCGGTTATTCCGACCGTCATCAAGGCATGACCGCAGATGAAGGGAACGTCATGAAGAAGAGCGCTGCTGTCGTCGCGGGTCTGATCCTGGCCCTGGGTGGGGCCGCTGCTCCGGCCTTTGCCGACTCCGGTGCCAACGGGGCCGCCATCGGTTCCCCGGGTGTCCTCTCGGGCAACGTGGTGCAGATCCCGATCCACATCCCCGTCAACGTGTGCGGCAACACGGTCAACATCATCGCGCTGCTGAACCCGTCGGCCGGCAACACCTGCGTCAACGACTGACGACGCCGTCACACCAGCCGCACGGCTGGGTCAAGGCCGGCCTTGGACAACTGCTCCACGTTCAAGGCCGGCTTTTCCCACTTCTTCAAGCAGGAAGACCACGAGATTGCGACAGACCCTGAGCAAGGGAATGGTCGCGGCCGCCGCCGCGACGAGCATTCTGTCCCTGTACGGCGGTTCCGCCCTCGCCGACTCACAAGAGGACGGCACCGCCAGGAACTCGCCCGGAGCCGTGTCGGCCAACACGCACGGGAACGACCGCTCCCACGAGGCATCGTCCGGCGAGGACGAGCCCGGCTACGGCGACAGCCCTTCCGGTGGGGAAGAGCCCGGCTACGGTGACTCCACCTCCGGTGGCGAGGACAAGCCCGGCTACGGTGACTCCCCTTCCGGTGGGGACGAGCCCGGCTACGGCGACAGCCCTGAGGAGGACTGCGGAGGCTACGGCGACACGTGTGGCGGCGAGACGACGCCTCCGCCCGGTGGTCACACGTCTCCTCCTCCGGGTGGTCACACGAGCCCTCCGCCCGGTGGTCACACGTCTCCTCCTCCGGGTGGTCACACGAGCCCTCCGCCCGGTGGTCACACCTCGCCTCCTCCGGGTGGTCACACGAGCCCTCCGCCCGGTGGTCACACCTCGCCTCCTCCTGGTGGTCACACGAGCCCTCCGCCCGGTGGTCACACCTCGCCTCCTCCGGGTGGTCACACGAGCCCTCCGCCCGGTGGTCACACCTCGCCTCCGCCCGGTGGTCACACGAGTCCCCCTCCGGGTGGTCACTCCTCGCCCCCGCCCGGTGGTCACTCCACCCCGCCTCCCGGTGGGCACAGTCACCCGTCGCACGGAGGTGACCGGCCCGAGCTTCCGCACACCGGCAGCGGGGCTCTGCTGGCCGCCTCGGGCGTCAGCGCCGTGCTGATCGCCGCGGGTGCCCTGCTGTACCGACGAGGCCGCGCCGCGACCCGCCGTTGACGGCGACGAGTGCCGGACGCCTCGCACGCGCCCGGCACTCGTGCCGGTCCTCAGGCCGGCAGGACGCCTGTCGCGTCCTGCCGTGACCGCCCGCCGGAACCCTGTCGCCGCCCGGCACCCCGGCCCGCAGCCGGCGCCGTACCCCGCGCACGAGAGTCCCCGCGGTGAAGGTCGCGCCGTGCACGAAGCGCATCGCCGGGCCGCATCAGGACGCCGTGACCAGACCGGCCGGGAACAGGCCGGTACATCCCAGCCGGCATGTGGTCGAGCCAGGAGCCCATCGGACGTCCGAGGACGCGCAGGCCGAGCCCGGCGGCCGCGGCATGGGACGCGATCGACAGGCCGTACGGTCCGGCACCGACCACCAGCAGGTCGTACGTCAACGGCTGCTCGCTCTCTCGTCGTCGGCAGGGTCGGCCGGGCACGGCACATGCGGTACTTCGGGGAGGCCGGTCGTAGAGGACGGGGGCGGCGGGCCCTGGCGGGCCACGCGGGGGAGAACACCGGTCGCGCCCGCCGCGCCGATCCGGCGCAGCCGGCCCAGCAGACGGCGGGTGACGTGCGCGGCCCACAGCCCCCACATGGCCCGGCCGGGCGTGGTGTCGTCCCCGGAGTACCAGGCGAGTTCGCGGCCGTGCGGCGCGGCCCGGCGCAGGGCGGTCAGCGGCGCGTAGTTCTCCACGACGAAGGTCCGCCCGGGACGCGCCCGCCCGTCCGGAAGCGGACGGTGTGTCAGGTCGAGGTGCTGGGCGCGTACGACGTCCAGGCCGGCGGTGTCGGTGAAGAGGCGGAACTGTGCGCCGGGGCGCGGGTTGAAGTCGAGCAGGTGATAGCGGCCGGTCGTGGCGCAGCGGCGGAAGTCGAGGTCGAGGATGCCTCGGTAGCCGAGGTGGGCGGTGAGGCGGTTGGCGAGGGTGCCCACCTTCGGGTTGGGGGCCCATTCGCCGACCGCGGTCAGACCCGCGCCGCGCGGCCAGGCGCACAGCTTGCGGCCGGGGCCGCCGCCGCGCAGCGCGCCCGAGCGGTCCGCGTACGCGTGGAAGAACCAGTCGCGGTCGGTGCCCGGCGGGAGGAACTCCTGGAGCAGCAGCGGGCTGCCCGCCTCCTCGCCGCGCAGGTACAGCTCGCGGGCCTCCTGCGGGGACCGCACCACGACCGTGCTGCGCAGCCCGGACCCGGACGGCAGCAGCCACGGCCGGCTCCACTTCGCCACCACCGGCAGGCCGAGCCACCAGGCGGCGGACGCGGCCTGCGCCGCGCTGTCCGGGACGACGGTGACCGGGTGCGGGACGCCGGCCGCCGCGCACAGCCCGGCGAGTTCGGCCTTGTCGGCGACGCGCTCGGGAAGGGCGGCGGGCTGCTGCGGCAGCAGAAAGGCGGGGGCGAGTTCGGTGCGCAGACGGCTCACCGCGACGGCGCCCGCGTCGTCCATCGGGATCAGGACGGCCGGCCGCTCGATGCGGGCGGCGACGCGCAGCAGCGCGGTGGCGATGTCGGCGAGGGGGGCTCCGGGCGGCGGCGGGGGATGCAGGCGGCGGACGAAACGGGATCTGCCGACGGGACTTCCCGTCACCTCGGCGACCAGATGGACATCGATTTTGGCTCTTCCGAGGGAGCGCACGGCACCCAGTGTTCCGTGGTGAAAGGGATTTTGATCGATGCGCAGGAGAACGGCGGGGACGCGTGTGTCGAGCTGCGACACGTCTTTTTCCTTCGGTTGTTTCACCGGTGCGGACGAGCGGGACACTCGAAAGCCGTAACGGCGGTGGCGGTATTCCTTTTCCTGTGACTTTCATATGACTGAGTGTCAGTAATGCGCTTGCGCATCGGTGACAGCACGAGAGTGGAGAAAGGAGCAGGCATGGCCCCACAGCAGCGACGCGCCCGGTCCCGGCGGCTGGCCGTTGTCGCGGCGGCGGTCGCGGCGTCGGCGGCACTGGCTTCCGGCCCTGGATTCGCGGCGGCCGCGGGGGTGGCGCGGGCCGTCGATCCTCCCGCTCCCACGCCGGCCGAGGCCCAGAGCGCGACTCCGGCCCCGCCCCCGGATCCCGCTCCGGCCCCGGCCCCGACTTCGACTTCGACTTCGACGCCCGCTCCCGCGTCGGCTCAGCCGCAGGCTCCGGCTCAGTCGCAGACTCCAGCCCCTGCGCCGACCGCCAAGTCCGGCCCCGCCTTCGGCGCCTACCTCGACTACGGCCCCCTCGGCGTGGCCCGGATGGCCCAGCTCAGCGACTGGCTGGACGGGGCCGAGCTGCGGGTCGGCCACACCTACCTGCCGGGTGACCGGTGGAGCAACATCGAGGGCCGGCCCGGCTTCCTCGACGTATGGGCCGACTGGCGGGCCGAGAAGGACGACCGGATGCTCGTCCTCAACGTCCCCATGCTGGAGCGCAACGAGGAGGGTGTGTCCGACGCCGAGGTGCGGTGGCTGCTGCGGCAGGGCGCGGCCGGTCACTTCGATCACCACTTCCGCGCGCTGGCCGAGCGGCTGGTGAAGGCCGGCGCGCCGGACACGGTGCTCGTGCTCGGCTGGGAGATGAACGGCATCACGTACACCCATCGCTGCGGGCCGGACCCGGAGGCCTGGAAGACGTACTGGAAGCGGATCGTCACCACCATGCGGGCGGTGCCGGGCCAGAAATTCAAGTTCGACTTCACGCCGAGCCGTGGCCGGGACGCCGTCCCCTGGACCCAGTGCTATCCGGGGGACGACACCGTCGACATCGTGGGAATGGATTCCTACGACCAGCCGAGCGGAATTTCCTTCGACGAGCAGGTGACAGAGCCCTACGGACTCCAGGAACACGTGGACTTCGCCAAAAGTCACGGCAAGCCCATTTCCTATCCCGAATGGGGGCTCTTCCGCAACGGTGACAACGCCGAGTACATGCGGCGCATGCTCGCCTGGATGGACGAGCACAAACCGCTGTACAACACGGTGACCGACTACTGCCCGCACGGTGTGTGGCAGTGCTCGAAGAACCCCAGGGCGTCGGAGATCTACCGAGCGGTGCTCTCCGGCCGAACGGACGAACCGACGACCCCGACCACACCGACGACGCCGACCACACCGACCGCGCCAGCGACCCCGACCGCACCCGCGACTCCCGTGCCGTCGACCGAGCCGGCCCCGCTGCCCGCGGTGAACTGCTCGCCGCTGCATCTCGGTGACTGGGTCGAGTACTGGATCGGCGGCAAGCTGTGCGTGCGGCTGGACTGGTGGTCGCGCAACGGCTGAGCGGTGCGCGCCCGGTGGCGGCAGGCCCATGTCAGGGCCTGCCGCCACCGGCAGGTTCCCGCTGCTGCCGCCGCTCGTCCCAGCGGCGCAGCAGCTCCTTGCCCCGCCGTCGAGCGGCCACGTCCCACACCGCCGCCGCCAGCAGCGGGGCGGTGCGCCGACGGGCCAGCAGCAGCCGTTGGTTGACGACCGGTTCGGGCCGCCAGTGGTGCTTGTACGGCTCGTTGCCGCGCAGCAGGCTCAGGGTGCCACGCGCCTCGTGGCGGGTGTGCTCCGAGCAGGCGTCGAGCAGCATCACCGCCACGTCCGCCTTGTGTTCGCGCAGCCGCGGATGAGCGCCGTAGAGGTATCCGCCGGCCAGGCGGCGCGACAGGAGGGTGAGGTCGACGGCCACCACGTCCTCGTCGAGGCGGAACTCGGTGACCACGGCGTCCCCGGAGCGCACCATCGGCCCGACCGAGCGGACCAGATGCTCGCAGAAGCGTGCGCGCAGGTGCTCGTTCGTCACCTTGCGGCCCTGCCACTGCAACCGGTGCAGCTCCAGCAGCCGCCGCAGCGCCGAGTCCACCGCGTCCGGGTGGACGACCGCACGCCGCACGCCGAGCGCGGTCAGCTTGCGCAGCTTGGCGCGCACCCGCTGCGCCTTCGCCGACGGCAGCCGCGCCAGCAGCTCGTCCATCGGTACGGCGGGCAGTTCCAGGCACACCGAGTCGCTCACCCGGCGCCGCGGCCCGCTCCAGCGCTCGTACACCCGCTCCACGGCGCTGCCCGGCCGGACCTCGCGGAAGTCGATCAGCGCGGTGCGGGCGGCCGCCGCGAGCGCCTCGGTGAGCGCGGCCACGGCCGTCTCCGTCCGCTCGTCGTCGACCAGTACGTCCCCGTAGTCGGAGATCGCCCCGCCGAGCGGCACCAGCGCGGGCAGCGGACGGCGTACGGCCATCAGCGGGGCGACGGCGAGGAGGTCGTCGCCGGAGCGCACCACCACCAGGCGCAGCCGGCCGCGTCCGCCGTACGACAGCCACCACGAGTGCAGCCAGGCGTGGCTCTGGAACGGGGTGGCCGTCGCGCACCGCCGGTACAGGCGGGCCCAGGCGGGGGCGAGGGCGGCGAAGTCCTGCTCGCCGGTGACGACTTCGGTGGTGTACGCCGGCTTCACAGCGTTCCGTGGGAGTCGGCGGCGAGTGCCGGGCTCGGCACGACGGCCGGTCTCGCGGGCTCCCGCCGGTCGCCCTTCGGCCGCACGAGCAGGAGCAGACCACCGAGCAGGCCGCCCGCGCTCGCGCCCACCAGAGCGGTCACCGCGGGGGACGCCGAGGAGGGTTCGGCGGGCTCGACCGCGCGGGCGAACGGCTCCAGTTCGACGTTGGTGGCGGCCTTCGCCCCGGCGGCGTGCCGGGTCAGCGCGCGGGACACCGCGTTGGCCATGTCGGCGGCCAGGTCGGCGCGCGAGGAGGTCGCGGTGACCGACACCATCGGCGCGTCCGGTGAGGTCGCCGCGTGCACCGAGCCCTGGAGCGTCCTCACCGGTACGCCCGCCCACACCTGCGCGTCCCCGAGCACCGCGAGCTGCGTGGCGACCCGGCCGTAGGCCTGCGCGAAACCCAGCGCGGACGCCGGGTCGGACTTCTCGGTGGGGACGGCGACGACGTACGCCGTGGCCGTGTAGACGGGCGGCTTCAGGGCGCCGTACGCGCCGCCGAGGAGGCCTCCGGCGAGGGCGCCCGCGGCGAGGAGGGACCACGGCGGGAGCGTCCTGGCACGGTGCAGGGCGCTGGACCGGCGGTGTGGCCGGGCGGAGTTGTCGGTCATGGCGAGGGGACTCCCTGGGGTGACGGGGCGGACGACGGGGTCGGCAGGGGCTGTCGGGCCACGGTGGCCGTGTACACGTCCATGAGCCGGGCGGCGCTGCGGGTGATGTCGTAGTGACGGGCGGCCTCGGCCGAGCCGCGAGGCCCGGGGGCGGCGGCGGCGCGGGTCCCGGCGAGCGCGCGGACGAACGCCTCGGGGCCGCCGCTGACGCGGCGGGCGGCGGGCGCGGTGTGCGCGGGGAGGTCCTCGATCGCCGGGCAGGACGCGTAGAGCACCGGCAGCCCCGAGGCCAGGGCCTCGACGGCGGCCAGGCCGAACGCCTCCTCGGGGGAGGGGGAGGCGAACACGTCCATCGCGCAGGTGAGGGAGGGCAGGTC
>NZ_JARGEF010000440.1:0-3046 GCF_033794725.1 Streptomyces sp. ID05-39B
GGAAAGGGGCGCGTGGTCGGCCGGGGGGTGAGATCGGTGCGGGCCGACCGCGGCTGGTCGCGCCCGCGCCCGCGCGGCAGAGCCGCAGATCGGCACAGCCCCGCGCCGGCACAGCCCCGCGCCCCTGCGGCGCCTCAGCGCCCCGCACCTCGCACCCCGCGCCCCCGCGGACCCTCAGCGCAGACCCTGGTGCTTCTCCAGGAACTGTTCCAGCGCCTCCACCACGAACCTGTGGTCCTCCAGTTGCGGCAGGCCCGAGACCGTCACCGCGCCGATCACGCCGACGCCCTCCACGTTGATCGGGAAGGAGCCGCCGTGGGCCGCGTACTCGTCCGGGTCCAGGCGTGAGGACTCCTCGAACGTCGTGCCCTTGGCCCGGTGGCGGGAGCCCACCAGGTAGGAGGAGGCGCCGTAGCGCTCCACGACCCGGCGCTTGCGGGCGATCCAGGCGTCGTTGTCGGGGGCCGAGCCGGGCAGGGCCGCGTGGAAGAGCTGCTGGCCGGCCCGGTGGATGTCGATCGCCACCGGGGCCTGCCGTTCCCGGGCCAGCTCCACCAACAGCGAGCCGAGCGCCCAGGCGTCGTCGAACGTGAACTCGCGGAAGACCAGGCGCCGTTCCTGCGCCTGCAACTCCGCCAGGGGCGGGGTGATCTCCGGGGTGAACCTGGGGGTGATCTCGTGCGTCACAGCTGCACCGTCATTCCGTCTCGTGCCGAACGGCGGGCCGCCTCCAGGACTTCGAGGGCGGCAGCCGCCTCCGCGGCGGTCACCGGGTTGGGGCCGCCGTCGGCAAGGGCCTTCGCCACCGCAGCGTAATAGGCCGGGTAGTCGCCGGGCAGGGTCGGCACGGGGTCTCCGCCGCCGGTCAGCGGCGACTCGCCGGCGCCGATGTGCCCCCACAGCTCCTCGGGCTCCGTGCCCCAGCCGGGGCCGGGCCGCTCGCCGTCCCGCAGCGCCGCCTCCTGCGGGTCCAGGCCGTACTTCACATAGCCGGCCTTCGAGCCCAGCACCCGGAAACGCGGGCCGAGCTGGGCGGTCGTCGCGGAGGCGTACAGGTGGGATCGGACACCGTTGGCATGGGTGAGCGCGAGGAACGTGTCGTCGTCGGTCTCCGCGCCGGCGCGGCGCACGACCGACTCGGCGTAGACCTGCGTGACCGGGCCGAAGAGGACCAGCGCCTGGTCGACGACATGGCTGCCGAGGTCGTACAGCAGACCACCGATCTCCGCCGGGTCGCCGGACTCCCGCCAGCCGCCCTTCGGCTGCGGCCGCCACCGCTCGAACCGGGACTCGAAGCGCCATACGTCGCCCAGCGCGCCCTCGGCCAGGAGGCCGCGCAGCGTGAGGAAGTCGTTGTCCCAGCGGCGGTTCTGGAAGACGGAGAGGAACAGTCCGCGTTTCTCGGCCAGGCCGGCCAGCTCCCGCGCCTCGGCGGCCGTACCGGCGACCGGCTTGTCGACGACGACCGCGAGGCCCGCTTCGAGGGCGGTCCTGGCGAGCGGTACGTGCGTCCTGTTCGGGGACGCGATGACGATCAGGTCCAGGTCCCCGGAGCGGGCGAACAACTCGTCGGGGGTGCCGGCGACGCGGACGTCGGGGAACCCGGCGCGGGCCTGCTCCTGCCGCTCGGGGTTCGAGGTGACCACCGTGTCGAGGACGAGGCCCTCGGTGGCGGCGATCAGCGGGGCGTGGAACACGGAGCCCGCGAGGCCGTAGCCGATCAGGCCCACGCGGAGGGGAGTACCAGTCATGCGACCTACTTTCGCAACGCTGTTGCCAAAGTGCAAGCGCGGGGGAGAATGGGCCGCGTGAACAGGACCAACGGCGGCGGCACGGTGAGCGGCAAGGACGGCGGCGCGGGTGTCGTGACGAGTGGCGCGGCGGGCGCTGCCCTCGGCACGAACCTCCTCGCCGTGCGCAGTCACAACGCCGCCCTCGTGCTCGACCTCCTGCGCACGGCGGGACCGGACGGCATCAGCCGGCTCGAACTCGCCGAGCGCACCGGTCTCACCCCGCAGGCCGTCAGCAAGATCACCGCCCGGCTGCGCGAGGAGGGCCTCGCCGCGGAGGCCGGCCGCCGCGCCTCCACGGGCGGCAAGCCGCGCACGGTGCTGCGGCTGGTGCCCGGCGCCGCCCACGCGGTCGGCGTCCACCTCGACCGCGACGCCCTGCGCATCGTCCTCACCGACCTCGACGGGAGCGTGGTGGGGGAACGTCGGGGGCCCCTCGACCTGGGCGCGGGTGCCGAGGCGGTGCTCGGCGCGGTGGAGGGCGGGGTCGGCGAGGTGGTGAGGCACGCGCGGGGCCAGGCGTGGGCCGGGCGCCGCATCACCTCACGGCTGCTCGGAGTCGGGGTCGCCCTGCCCGGCCCGCTCGACCACACCCACGGAGTGCTGCACCGCGTCACCGGCTTCCCCGAATGGGACGGCTTCCCCCTGCGGGACGCCCTCGCGCGCCGGCTCGGCCTGCCGGTCGTCGTCGACAAGGACACCAACGCCGCCGCCCTCGGCCTCTCCGTCGGCGGCGAACCCGGCTCCTTCGCCTACCTCCACCTCGGTACGGGGCTCGGTGCCGGCCTCGTCATCGGCGGCCGGGTGCACCGAGGGGCCCGCACCGGCGCCGGTGAGTTCGGCCACCAGGTCGTCCAGCTGGACGGGCCGTCCTGCCCCTGCGGCAACCGCGGCTGCGTCGAGGCGCTCTGCCTCGCGGCCATCGGCCGGGGCGACCCGGCAGAGGCGGCACGCGTGCTGGGCACCGCCGCCGCCAACCTCGCCGGCCTGCTCGACATCGACCAGATCCTCCTCGGCGGACGCACGATCACCACCACGCCGGACCCCTTCGTCCGCGGAGTCGGCGCGGTCCTCGCCGCCCGCGCTGCCCGGGAGGGCTCCCCGGAGCCGGCCGTACCGGTGCGACTCGCCCCCGCCGGGAGCGCCGGCGTGGCGGAGGGCGCGGCCCACCTGCTGCTGGGACCGGTGTTCGGGCGGACGGACGTATGACGGACGTATGACGGACGTATGACGGACGTATGACGGACGTATAAGGA
>NZ_JARGEF010000441.1:0-3015 GCF_033794725.1 Streptomyces sp. ID05-39B
CCCGACAGCTCCCCCTCTCCCTCCCTCGCAGACGAGGCCCAGGAGCTGGCCCTCACCGGCCTCTCCTCACCGGTCGGCGTCGTCACCGTCACCGCCGCTCTCCTGGCGACGGGCGCCGCCCTGGTGGTGGCCCGCAAACGCCGCTGAGGCGTACGGCCCCGTGGGGAAGCCCCGGGAGCCACGGCCGTACCGGCCGCGTATCGGCTGCTGATCGACGGGTTCCGGATCACGCGGTGCTGATTAGGCTGGGGGCGTCGGTACGCCGTGGTTCCGGCGCCCCCGCCCCTGCCCGTACGACGCACGCCAGGAGACGCACCACATGGCAGACCGCAAGCCCATCGAGTCGTGGCTCACCGACATGGACGGGGTGCTCATCCACGAGGGCGTCCCGATCCCCGGCGCAGACTCCTTCCTGAAGAAGCTGCGCGAGTCGGGCCGGCCGTTCCTCGTGCTGACGAACAACTCGATCTACACCCCGCGCGACCTGCACGCCCGGCTGCGCCGGATGGGCCTGGACGTGCCGATCGAGAACATCTGGACCTCGGCCCTGGCCACCGCCCAGTTCCTGGACGACCAGCGGCCCGACGGTTCGGCGTACGTCATCGGCGAGGCCGGTCTGACCACGGCGCTGCACGACATCGGCTACGTCCTGACCGACCACGAGCCGGACTACGTCGTCCTGGGCGAGACCCGCACCTACTCCTTCGAGGCGATGACGAAGGCGGTCCGGCTGATCAACGACGGCGCCCGGTTCATCGCCACGAACCCCGACGAGACCGGGCCCTCCACCGAGGGCGCGCTTCCCGCCACCGGCGCGGTAGCGGCACTGATCACCAAGGCGACCGGCAAGCAGCCCTACTTCGCGGGCAAGCCCAACCCGCTGATGATGCGCACCGGGCTGAACGCGATCGGCGCCCACTCCGAGACGAGCGCGATGATCGGCGACCGCATGGACACCGACGTACTGGCCGGCATGGAGGCCGGGATGGAGACGTTCCTGGTGCTCACCGGCCTGACCCGGCCCTCGGACGTGGACGGCTTCCCGTACCGCCCGTCGAAGGTGGTCGACTCGATCGCGGATCTCGTCGACCGGATCTGAAACCTGCCGACGCGGAAAAGTGACCCGGACGGAGTAACGGTGCCCCCGCTGGAGATGCGGGGCACCGGTGCCCGGGGGAGCCTCCAGGTACTGGGAGGTTCACGATGGGTTCATTGAAAGTCACACTCTGTGCGGGTGTCGCGGCCGTCGCCGCGACACTCACCCCGACGGCGTACGGGTACGCCGCGGAACCGGCGGGCGGAGTCTCGGTGACCCCGTCGGCCCCGGCTCCCGGCGACGAGGTCACCGTCAAGGTCACCGGCTGCGCCGGCAAGAAGGCCACCGCCGCGTCGAAGGCGTTCGTCTCCGACGCGCACCTGGTCGGCACGGGCGGCGCCGGCTCGGGCGGCTCCCTGTCGGGTGGGACCCGGATCCGCACCTCCATCGACCCCGGCTCCTACGACGTGACGATCACCTGCGCCGACTTCAGGGTCAAGGGCGCCGTCAAGGTCGTCGCCGCCTCCGCCCCGCCGTCCACGCCCGCGTCCCCGGTCGCGCCGGTGCGGGCGGGCGGTGGGGGCGCGGCACCGCTGGCCGCCGTCGACGAGTCGCGCGTTCAGGGCCCCGGCGTGGCCCACGCGGTCACCGGTCTGCTCCTGGCGGGTGCCGCCGCCGTCGCCGTGGCGCTGCGCAGGAGCCGGCGGCGCCGTGGGACGGACTGACCATGTCCGGACGCGAACGCTCCTCCGGGCGCCTCCTCACCGGCCTGACCTGGGCACTGCTGCTGCTCGGCCTGTGGCTGTGGGGGCGCGAGGTGACCGACGTACGGCCCGGCGCGAACGGCACCGCCACGGGTGACGTGGCCGCGGTGGGCCGGCCCGCCGACGCCGAGCTGCCGCCCGCCGCCCGGCCGCTGGGGGCCGCGCTGCCGCAGCGCGTGGACATCCCACAGCTGGGCGTGCAGGCCCCGGTCGTGGTCCGCGGCCTCGACGCGGAGGGCGCGATCGCGGCGCCGCCCTACGACCAGGCGGGCGTCGTCGGCTGGTACGGGGCCGGTGTGCGGCCCGGCGCCGCCGGTACCGCGCTGATGGTCGGCCATGTCGACACCGAGACCCGCCCCGCCGTCTTCTACAGACTGAGCACGCTCGTGGCGGGCGAGACGATCCGCGTGGTCCGCGACGACGGCCGGGTCGCCGAGTTCACCGTCGACGAGGTCGAGGTGGTCCAGCGCGACGGCTTCGACGCCCGCCAGGCCTACGGCCCCCGCGAGTCGGGCCGCGCCGAGCTGCGGCTGATCACCTGCGGCGGCACCTTCGACCGGGCGAGCCGCAGCTACACGGCCAACGTGATCGTGTCGGCGTATCTGACCGGCGCCACCGGGTGACGGCGCCCCCGAGAATGGTCCGGAACAGCAGAAAGCCCCTCGCTCTCGCGAGGGGCTTTCCTGTCTGTGCGCCGCCAGGGACTCGAACCCCGGACCCGCTGATTAAGAGTCAGCTGCTCTAACCAACTGAGCTAGCGGCGCCTGCTTGACGACGGTAACTCTACATGACCTCCCGAGGTGCTCCGGACCCCCGCGCAGGTCGCGCGCGGCTCCCGCGCAGGTCCCGCACGGGCCCCGGACGGCCGTCCGGACCTGCCCCGCACCCCCGGGAGGACCCCGTGTGCATCATTCGGACCGTCAGGAGGCGCGTCGGCAAGAGAGTTGGGCAAGACTGACGAACGTGCACAGTCGCGGACATTTCCAAGTGGAGTGTGAGGGGAATCGCATGGTGGCTCCGGCATTCGAGGAATTCGAACCCGAGAGCGACTGCGAATGCCCCGGATGCGTCGACCGGAGGCGAGCCGTACCGGCTTCCCCGGCCGCCCGAATCAGCGGCCACCCGGCCGCCCATCGCACCGTCGTCATCGCCGCCGCGGCCTCCGCGGTGCTCGGAGCCGGCCACGCGGTCCCCGCCCTCGCCGCCCCCCAGCAG
>NZ_JARGEF010000442.1:0-2990 GCF_033794725.1 Streptomyces sp. ID05-39B
ACCCCGACCCGTCAACCGCCTTCAGCACGGGGGTGAGCAGCATCGAGGCGACCGGCGACAACAGCAGCGCCACAGCCGTACCGAGCGCGAACCCGCCGACCACGTCCGTCGGATAGTGCACACCCATGTAGACCCGGCAGAACCCTCCCAGCAGCCCCAGCCCGATCCCCACCAGCCCGAACCTCCGGTTGGCGACGAACAGCGCGACGCCCATCGCCATGGTGATGGTCGCGTGGTCGCTCACGAAGGAGTAGTCGGTCTTGCCGGAGACGAGGACCTCGAGTCCCTGGTGGTCGAGGAAGGGCCGGGGCCGCTCCACGAACCCCCGTATCGGCACGTTCACGAGCACCGCGAGCCCGGCGGCCAACGGCACCCACACCAGCGCGGCCACGGACGAGGCGGCCTCCTCGGCGGACGCGGGCCGCCGCCGTACGGTCCACCAGCACCAGATGACGAGCAGCACCATCGCCAGCAGCAGCCCGTACTCGCCGACGAACTCGACGGTCCGGTCCAGCCAGTGCGGGGCGTCCTTCGCCAGGCCGTTGATGTCATAGAGCAGGTCGACGTCGGGGTTCGACCCGGATGCGGCGAGTCCAGCCATGGTGCTGCGGCCCCTTCGTCGTTGTGCCCGGCATGCCTCACGCACGCCGCTCGTACCCACACCCCCGTGGTCGTAGATCCGCGCATGGCCCGGCTACGTCAACAGGAACGCACGACCCCCGTTGATACGTTCCACTCTCCACTGAATGATCACGCAGACGTTACCGAAGAGAGACACATCACCGCAGCTCAGGAGGTGGGATACCGTCCGGTTCAGACCCTCGTGGGGAGCGCTTTCGCGCCATCTTCGGTGACCCGCGTGGCACCGAAGTACTTCCGGGTGTCGATCGGATCGAACCGGATAACGGCCCCCGTACGGGGCGCGTCGATCATGTACCCGCCGCCGACGTAGATGCCGACGTGATCGATGGCCCGGGAATTGGTGGGGTCGGTCGAGAAGAACACCAGGTCGCCCGGCAGCAGCTGGTCCCGTGAGGGATGCGGCCCCGCGTTGTACTGATCGTTGGCGACCCGGGGCAGGGTGATCCCGACACTCTCGAAGGCCGCCTTGGTCAACCCCGAACAGTCGAAGCGTCCGCCCTGCTCAGGCGTGCCGTTCCCACCCCACAGATACGGCGTCCCCAGCTTCTTCTGCGCGTAGTAGATGGCCCCGGCGGCCTGCTCGGAAGGATCGACCCGGGCGACGGGCGCGGCGAAGCTCTTCGCCAGCGTGGTGATCGTCTTCACGTAGTTCTGGGTCTCGCGATACGGCGGCACACCGCCGTACTTGATGACCGCGTAGGCCCCCGCGTTGTACGACGCGAGCATGTTGTGGGTGGGGTTGCCGGGCACCTTCTTCACGTACGAGGCGAGCTGGCAGTCGTACATCGCGGCCGACGGAATCGCGTCATTCGGATCCCATACGTCACGGTCGCCGTCGCCGTCACCGTCGATGCCGTGCGTGGCCCAGGTGCCGGGGATGAACTGCGCGATTCCCTGAGCCGCCGCGGGACTCTTGGCGTTCGGGTTGAATCCGCTCTCCTGGTAGAGCTGGGCGGCGAGCAGCGCGGGGTCGATCGCGGCGCACTGATTGCCCCACTTCTGCACGAGCGCCTGGTACGCGGCCGGCACGGCCCCCTTGGCCAGCCCGACGCTCCTGCCACCGACGCCGTTGGTGAGGTTCCCGGCGATGATGTACACGCCGACGACGAGCAGCATCACGAAGCTGAGCCCTGCCGCGGTCGCGGCACCAGCCAGGATCCACGCCTTACGCACCGTCAAACCGCCCCTCGCCCACGCGGATTACCGCCCGCGTCAGTGTATGAGCTTCCCCCACGGAATCCCGTGCAACCGAGACTCTCCCCACGACCTGACCCGGTCGGCCGGGTTCCCCTGCCCCAGCGGGCCCCCGGGTTCAGCCGATCGTCTCCCGCCGTCGCGCGCGTCAAGGACAGCCCTGGCGTGCGCCAAGCACGGCCCATCGATCGGCCCGGACTTCCCCATCCACGTCCATGATCGGGCAAGCCCCGCACCAGACCCTGGCCTCGCGCATACGTTCCCCTCCGTGATCCTTGACGTTGACGACACCCCCCTCCCGGCCCCCGCCCGCCGCTCCCTGCTGCGCGGCGGCCTGGTCGGCGCGGCGGCCCTGGGCGGCGTGGCCCTCACCGCGACCGCGGCCTCCGCCACGCCCACCGCTCCCGCTCGCACCGCCTCCCGCCCCGGCACGGCCACCGCGGCCCTGCGGGAGCTGGCCGCCGGCAACCGCCGCTGGCGAACCTTTTGCGAGCGGCACCCGGACGAAACCCCGGCCGTCCGGCAGAGCCTGACGCAGGGCCAGCATCCCTTCGCCGTCGTCCTCGGCTGCATCGACTCCCGCGTCCCGCCCGAGCTGGTCTTCGACCAGGGCCTCGGCGACCTGATGACCGTCCGCACGGCCGGCGAGGTCCTGGACGAGGCCGTCCTCGGCAGCGTCGCGTACGGCGTGCTGGAGCTGGACATCCCCCTGGTCCTCGTCCTCGGCCACCAGTCCTGCGGTGCCGTGCGCGCGGCGGTCGAGGCGGACCTGTCCGGCGAACGGCTGCCGGCCCACATCCAGTACCTGGCCGACCAGATACGCCCGTTCATCGACCGCACGAAGGAGGGTGACACCCGTATCGACGCCACCATCGACGCGAACGTCCGGGCCGTCCGCTCCCGGCTCGCCGCCGAACCCGACCTGGCCGCGAAGATCACGTCCGGTGACCTGGTCGTAGCGGGCGCCCGCTACGAACTGACGACCCAGACCGTGCACCGCCTCGCCTGACCCTCGCCCCCTGAACCCCCTACGGGTCGGAGGCCGCCCGCCGGTACAGCGCCGCGGCCTCCGCCCCGAGGACGACGCCGTACGAGATGTCGTCCGTGGCACCCCCCTGCTCGTGTCCCCCAGTACCCCTACGACCTCCCCGAAC
>NZ_JARGEF010000443.1:0-2887 GCF_033794725.1 Streptomyces sp. ID05-39B
GGGGCCTGGGGTTCCGCGGGGCGGAGGAGCTCCGTGTACAGGGCGCGAAGTCCTGGCCCAGGGTCCGAGCCGAGGCGGTCCGCAAGCAGGCTCCGTACGGACTCGTAGGCGGCCAGGGCCTCGGCGGCGCGGCCCGCGTCGCGCAAGGCGCGCAGACGCAGGGCCTGGAGGGGCTCGTCCAGGGGGTGCGCGTCGCACAGGGCGGTCAGTTCGGGCAAGGACCGCTCGGCGTGGCCGAGGGCGAGGGCCGCGGCGTGGCGGGCGCGTACGGCGTCCAGGCGGCGGGCCTCCCGGCGGGCCGCCTCGGCGGTGCGGTCGGGCAGGTCGGCGAGGGCCGGGCCCTGCCACAGGGTGAGGGCGTCGTCGAGGAGGACGGCCGCCTCGGCGGGGTCGCCGTCGGTGAGCGCGCGCAGGCCGTCGGCGGTCAGCCGCTCGAAACGGTGCAGGTCGACGGCTTCGGGCGGGGCGGTGAGCCGGTAGCCGCCGTCCGCCGAGGCGATGGCGTCGGCGCCGACGGTCCGGCGCAGCCTGCCGACCAGCGCCTGGAGCGCGGCGGGCGCGTCGGCGGGCGGGTCACCGGCCCAGACCTCCTCCACCAGCAGATCCACGGGCACGGTCCGCCCGGCCCGCAGCGCCAGCACGGTCAGCAGCGCGCGCAGCCGCGCCCCGCCGACGGCGACGGGGGTGCCGTCGGTCCGGAGTGCCTGGGTGGTGCCGAGGATGCGATAGCGCACAAGGTCCATTCTCTCCGGTGGGTGCGGGAAGCGGCACAGGGGTTCGGCGGGGCGGCGTGGCGGGCGGGCGGTCGGTCGGGCCTGGGACGGATTGCCCCGCGTTGCCAGGAACCGATGACCGGCCGCGAGACGTTTTCCCCTTGCGCCCGGTACGGTCGGGCAGCCGGACACCCGGTTCCGACACCGCACCCCAGGAGCATCCGCTGATGACCACCGCCCTCTCCCGCCACAGCGACCGGCGGATCAGTCCCGTCTTCCTCGGGATACTGGCCGTCACGGCGGTCACGGGCTGGGCCACCTGGACCGGCTTCGCCGAGCAGCCCGGTGTGGCCGTGTTCCTGTTCGTGACCGGCGCCTGGATCGTCTCCCTCTGCCTGCACGAGTACGCGCACGCGCGCACCGCCCTGCACAGCGGCGACATCTCGGTGGGTACCAAGGGGTATCTGACGCTCAATCCTCTCGCCTATACGCACGCCCTGCTGAGCATCGTGCTCCCCGTGATCTTTGTGATCATGGGCGGGATCGGTCTGCCCGGCGGTGCCGTCTTCATCGAGCGCGGGCGGATCCGGGGGCGCTGGCGGCACAGTCTGATCTCGGCGGCCGGTCCGTTGACGAACGTCCTGTTCGCGATTGTCTGCACCGCCCCGTTCTGGCTGGACGCGCTGGACGGTGTGCCGGCCGACTTCCGGTTCGCGCTCGCCTTCCTCGCCCTGCTCCAGGTCACGGCGGCGATCCTGAACTTCCTGCCGGTGCCGGGCCTGGACGGCTACGGGATGATCGAGCCCTGGCTGTCGTACGACGTGAAGCGGCAGGTGGAGCCGTTCGCGCCGTTCGGGCTGCTGTTCGTGTTCGCGTTGCTGTGGGTGCCGACGGTGAACGGCGCGTTCTTCGACCTGGTGGACGCGGTCCTGCGGGGACTCGGCGTCAGCGACCAGGACGCGTCGTACGGGTACAGCCTCTACCGCTTCTGGTAGGCGCTGCGGCCCTGCTTCGCGTAGTACCAGCACATGTTGCTGGACAGCCCGGCCAGCAGCACCCACACGACGCCCAGGAAGCTGCCCTGGACGAAGGACACGACCGCCGCGGCGACGGCGAGGAGGCAGACGATCAGGGCGTAGAGGGCGAGGCGGGGCATGGGGGCGGTTCTCCTGTCGGGGGACACTGCTGACGTCGGCATCCAGTGTCCCCCATCGGCTCAGACGTCGGTGACGCGGAGCCCGGCGTGCGCCTTGTAGCGGCGGTTGACGGAGATCAGGTTGGCGACCAGGGACTCGACCTGGTGGGCGTTGCGCAGCCGCCCGGCGAAGACGCCCCGCATGCCGGGGATGCGGCCGGCCAGGGCCTGCACGATCTCCACGTCGGCGCGCTGCTCGCCCAGCACCATCACATCGGTGTCGATCTCGTCGATCTCCGGGTCCTGGAGGAGGACCGCCGAGAGGTGGTGGAAGGCGGCGGCGACACGCGAGCCGGGCAGCAGGGCGGCGGCCTGTTCGGCGGCGCTGCCCTCCTGCGGCTTCAGCGCGTAGGCGCCCTGCTTGTCGAAGCCGAGCGGGTTGACGCAGTCGACGACGAGCTTGCCCGTCAGTTCCTCGCGGAGCGACTCCAGGGTCTTGCCGTGGCCGTCCCACGGCACGGCGACGATCACGATGTCGCTGCGGCGGGCGGTCTCGGCGTTGTCGGCACCCTCGACGCCGTGTCCGAGTTCCTCGGCGGCGGCCTGCGCGCGGTCGGCGGCACGCGAGCCGATGATCACCTTCTGGCCGGCCTTGGCGAGTCGGTAGGCGAGGCCCTTACCCTGCGGTCCGGTGCCGCCGAGAACGCCGACGACCAGCCCGGAGACGTCGGGGAGGTCCCACGGGTCCTTGGCGGGGGCCTTCGCGGGAGCGTTGGGTGCACTGTCGGTAGAGGTCATGGGCCGACTGTAGACGGACCGGCGACGGGAGGGTGGGTGGCGGCCGTCACGGTCGGCGGGCGGGTCCCCAGGTCGGGGGAATCGGCGGCGAACGCCGGGCCGCGGGCGCCCGGTTGGGGCAGGATGCGGTCGCATGGACGCCGTACGGGTCGCGCTGCTGCGGGAAGTGCTCGCCGGCACGGAGTGGCTCGGGGCCACCCGCCGGTTCGCCGGGGTGCTGCGGGGGTCGGTGGTGGCACAC
>NZ_JARGEF010000444.1:0-2859 GCF_033794725.1 Streptomyces sp. ID05-39B
CCCGTCGGCACCTCCCGCGCCGGCCGTCCCCTCCGGTCCTTCCGCTCCCGGGGAGTCCGCCGCGTCGGGAGGCGGCTCGGCCAACGTCGTCGGCGAGACCCGGGTCGGTCCGCGGGGCGGTCGCGGCGGGCGGCGAAGGCCGGGGGCCGGATCGTGAGGCCGGGCCAGGGCCAGCACCGGGCAACTGACACACCCCGCGCGGCCGGGGACCATGCCGGCGCCGCCGACGGGGGCAGGCAGGCCCGCGGTGTCCGGCCGGCCCGCCGTACCCGGCTGACCCTCACGTTGCTCGTGGCGGTGACCATCCTGATGGCGGGAGGAAGTGCCTTGTTCGGTTGGAAGGGCTTGGGTGTCACCGCGACGGGCGTCGCGGCGGCCGCCATCACCCGGGTACTCCGCCAGGCGAGGGGAAGCGACCCGGCGGACCGTGACCCGGCGGGCGCCGCGCAGGAGGGGCCGGGCAGCGGCTACGTCCGCCGGGAGTCCGGGCTGTACGGCAGCGCCGCCGCGCGACCGGAGGACGGCGATCGGCATCCACGCGGGGGAACAGGCCAGGGGGCCGCGGCCGGAGTTGGAGCCGGAGCCGGGGGCGACCCTGGAGCGCGGATCCCGCGGCCTCCCGCCTCCGGTTCGCCGGGGCCGGAGGCCGAAGCCTTCCATTCGGCCTCCCCGGTGCCCCAGGTGCCCCCTGTGCCCCCGGGCGTCCCGCCGGTCCCGCCCTACAGGGCCGGCGCCAAGGGCTCCGCCGGCACGGCCCTCCCCGCAGGCTCCGCCCTTCCGGCGGCGGGCGACGGTCCCGCGCCGAACGGCTACCGGGCCGCACCCGGACGAGGCCCGCACGGAGAGCGGCCGGACCCACCCGCGCCCACCCAGGCCCCAGGACCCACCTCACCGCGACCGGCGGCCGAGGAGATCACCGAGGCGGTCGGCGTACCGGCGCCCGCCCTGGACGGTACGCTCCGCGGTCGGCAGGTGCGGGGCACCGGGCTCACGCTCGCGGCGTCGGACGATCAAGGGCCGCCCGTCCTGGTCCGTGGCTCGCGCGCGTCCCGGGAGCCGTGGCGGCTGCCCGCGGAACCGGGGCCGCACGGGCTGGCGGCGGACGAGGCCGCGCTGGGCGGGCTGACCGTCCGCGCCGCCTCGGTGATCGGCCCGGGGCACCGGGCGCAGGGCCGGCCCCGGCAGGACGCGTACCGGATCGGCCGGGACCGTGCGGGCGAACATCTCGTGATCGCCGTGGCGGACGGCATGTCGGACAGCGCACACTCCGACGTCGGCGCGCAGGTGGCCGTATCGGCGCTGGTGAACTCCGTCCGTGCCTCCCTCGACGCGGGGACGCCCCTGGAGCGGCTGGACCATTGCGGCGCCTTCCTCAGCGCTGCCGGACAGATGATCGCGGTGGCGGAGCAGCGCGACTGGGACCCGGACACCGTGCGGGCCGTAGCGGTCGTCGCCGTCGTACCGGCCCGGCCGCACGTCAACGGCCGGCGCCGAGTGTGGCTGGCCGCGATCGCCGACGTGAGTGCGTGGCGGCTGAGCGGGGGCGACTGGGAGCGTCTGATCGGCGAGGAGAAGCACGGCTTCGACCCCTCGGCCGTCGCCCGCTATCTGCCGCACGACCCGCGCGGCGCCGACCACGGGGTCGTGGAACTGTCGCCCACCTGTGTGCTGGCGGTGACGACCGACGGGGTCGCGGACGCGTTCGCCACCGGGCCCCAGGCCCGCCGCTGGTTCGCCGAACGATGGGCCCGGCCACCGGCCGTGGGCACCTTCCTCAACCAGGTCGGCTTCGACCAGGTCCAGATGCACGACGACCGCACTGCCGTCGTCGTCTGGTGCGATGACGAGGAGCACCGCTGATGCGCACCTGGTCCGACAGCCCTTTCCCGTCCCGCGAGGAGCTGTCCTGCGTACCTGAGGGCAAGGAGATCAGCCGGGACAACGGAGAGTCCCGGCTGGTGTACGAGATCAAGGGCAGCCCCGGCTGGCTCGCCAAGCTCTACAAGCGCCCGGCGGACGCCGGCCGGACATCCGACCTCCAGCGCCTGGTCTACCTTCCGACCGCCATGTCCCAGGCGGACCAGGACCTGGTGGACCGGTGCCTCGCCTGGCCCACCACCCGCCTCTACGACGGCTCCGACCTCGTCGGCGTCGTGATGGCCAAGGCCCCTGACGGCTTCTACGCGCCTCTCAAGGCGCTGTCGGGCTGGCAGGAACCCGCACCGCTGCCGCTGGACTGGCTGATGAAGCCCGCGGACAAGTGTGCCCAGGTGGGACTGCGCCGGCCGGACCTCGACCTGCGGCTGCGCGCGGTCGAGGAACTGCTGGCGGTGGGCGACCTGTTCGCCCGGCACGACATCGTGTACGGGGACTGGTCGTACCGCAACGCGCTGTGGAACCAGCACACGGGCGAGGTCTTCGTCATCGACCTGGATTCCTGCGGGATCGGCTCCCGGGAGTGGGTGGAGTCGCCCGGCTGGGCCGACCCGCTCTTCCCCGACCGGTCTCGCCGGCCGACCGTGGCCAGTGACAGCTACAAGCTGGCCGTGCTGACCGTGCGCTGTCTCACCGCTCGGCGCCAGGATCCGCTGGAGGCGCTGAGCGCTGTGGAGAGGTCGAAGGGGGACACCTCTCTGGTCGGCCTGCTGCGGCGGACGCTCACCGCGACACGGCTGGAGGACCGGCCGAAGTGCGCCGAACTCCTCGAAGCGGTACGGCGGATACGCGGTACGACGGCGTCGGCGGGACCGTCCGCCACATCCGGCACATCCGGATCGGGGGCCGGCGCGGACAACGTCACCACGTGGGTCAAGGTGGGCCCCACCGCCGGCACCGCCCGTCCCGCCGACGCCGTCGTAC
>NZ_JARGEF010000445.1:0-2835 GCF_033794725.1 Streptomyces sp. ID05-39B
CTCCTCGCCGACGCCACCGGCGCGGACCCCGCCCGGGTGGCCGGCTGGCTCACCGCGATGGCACGGCTCGGACTGCTGCGGGCGGACGCGGAGGGCCGGCCCCGCTACGCCCACCCCCTGCTCCGGGACGCCGTACTCAGCGGCTGGCCGGGTGCCCGCCGCCGGGCCGCGCATCTCGCGGTCGCCGAGGCGATGCTGCGGCGCGGGGACCGGGTCGACGCCGTGGCCCGGCAGTTGCTGGGCAGCGGGCCGGTCGGACTGCCGTGGGCGCTGCGGGTGCTGCGGGACGCCGTCGCCGTCGCCGTCCACCAGGGCCGCCCCGACGACGCCGTCGTCTACCTCAGGCGCGCCCTCGCCGAACCCCTCCCCGACGACCTGCGCCAGCGGCTGCTGACCGAACTGGGCTCGCTGGAGTACGCCTCCGCCGACGCCCCGGCCGGTCTCCCCCGGCTCGCCGAGGCCCTCAACCTCCCGGCGGAGCCCCGCGACCGGGTCCGTACGGCCCTCGCGCTGGGCACCGCGCTCGCGGGCCGCGGCGAGGTGCGGGCCGCGGTGCAGGTGCTGCGCGCGATGGAGGACGGGCTGACCGGTCACCCCGAACTGGTCCGCACCGTGCGGACCGCGTCCGCGCTGCTGTCCGACCAGGACCAGACGGTCCGCCGCGAGGCCTACCGCTGGCTGACCGACACCGCGCGACGCTCACCGGAACTGGTCGGCGCCACCGGCCAGGCCCTGCTCGTGCGCTACGCGGCGACCGCCGGGGCGAGTTCGGCGAAGGCGGCGATGGCCCGGCTGCGGACCCTGCTGACCGAACCGGCGGAACCGCTTGCCGAGCCGTTCCTGCTGGGCACCGCGGCGGCCGTGGCCCAGTGGGCCGACGAGCTCGACGAGGCGGAAGGCCTGGTCGAACGCGGCCTGGCCGGCCAACGCCCCTCCCTCCTCCATCCCATGCAACGGGCCCTGCACGACGTCCTGCTGGACATCGCGGCGGCCCGAGGCGACTACACCCGCCTGCTGACCGAGACCAGGACCGCGACAGGGACCGAGACCGAGGCGGAGATCGGAGCCGGGGCGAGGGCCGGGGCCGGTACGGAAGCGGTTCCTGACGCCGACGCCGAAACCGCTACCGAAACCCCGGCCACGGGCGCCCCCACCAACGCCGACGCCCACGCCCTCCTCGCCCTCGTCGAAACCGGCCGCGCGGCGCAGGCACGGCGCCTCGCGGCCCGCTTCGACCTGCGGGGCGCGCCCGACTCCTGGGAGCTGAACCGCTTCCTGTACGCACGCGGCATCCTCCGCCTCTCCGACGGGGACACGACCGGTGCGCTGCACGACTTCCTGGAGTGCGGCCGCCGCCAGTCCGCCCGCGCCGTGCTCAGCCCCGTGGTCACCCCCTGGCGGTCGGCGGCGGCCCGCTGCCGGCTGGCCCTCGGCAGCCCCCGCGAGGCGATCGCCCTCGCCGAGGAGGAACTGCGGCTGGCCCGGGTGTGGGACACCCCGCGCACGGTCGGCCGGGCCCTGCGCGTCCTGGCCCGGGCGACCGGCGGCCGACGCGGCCTGGAACTCGCCGAGGAGTCCGTGGCCCTGCTCCGCGACTCCCCGGCCGACGCCGACCTGATCGCCGCCCTCCTCACCCAGGGCCGCCTCCTGTCCACCGGCGGCGACCGGTCCCGCGCCCGCGACAGCCTTCGCGAGGCCGCCGAACGAGCCGAACGCCTCGGCGCCGTACGCCTGCGCTCCCGAGCCGAGGAAGCCCTGCGCGCGGGCGGCGCCCGCCGCACCACCACCGCGCACACCGGCACCGCCTCCCTCACCGGGAGCGAACGCCGCATAGCCGAACTCGCCGCGGCCGGCCGCACCAACACAGAGATAGCCGACCTCCTCCACATAGCGCGCCGCACCGTGGAAACCCACCTCACAAGCGCCTACCGAAAACTGGGCATCCGCCGCCGCGGAGAACTGGGGGAGGCGCTGAAGGGGGAGGCCTAGGAACCCCCGTGGGAGCCGGGAGGCGGAGGATCACCGGGGTGGGCAGGGTGATGTCCTGGACGGCGGTCGACGCGGGGCCGCCCCGGACGATTTCCTTGCCGTCGAACGCGCGAAAATCTGTGGTGTCTGGAGTAGACATTGGTGAGCGACGTGATTATGGTTTCTCTCGTAGCCAGAAGGACCGCAAGGCCCGGCAGACACGAACTGCCAGGCAGAAGTACGTAGTTGCAGTAGGTAGTCGCAGTACGCAGTTGCAGTTCGCAGGGCGGTTCGGTGGTGGAGTCGCGAAGCCAGAGCGGTTGCAGGACGGCGACGGGACTGACGACCGGACCGGGTGGCCCGCAGTGATCAGGGGCTGCCATGAGCAGTACCGGTAGTACCAGCAGTAGGCAGTACCAGCAGTACGCAGTCCCCTGTTTGGCAAGGAATGTTGGCAAGGAATGTCCGGCGATCAGTGCCGGACAAGCAGTTGATCACTGAGGGACGAACGGAGGAGCCGAGCGCCATCAGGATCGCCCGGGCCGATGTGCTGAACCCGGGTACCGCAGGACATCGATAGTGAGGTGGTCTCCGGTCAAGCAACCGCGATCCCGGTATCCCCGACGGCTTTTCGGTCGGGTGTGCGGAAACAGAGGGCCGGCGCAGCACGAAGGCCGGCAGATGGTGTAGCAGTTCCTTCGGGCCCTGGCGCCGTACGGCGCCAGGGCCCTCCACGTGCTTTTGGAGCCGGAAGGGGTGGCGCGGCAACGCAGACGTGGCACCCGTCCGCCGAATCCGGTACCAGAATATGAGCACATGATCGCCGAAGATTCCCCACACCCGTCACCCGAACGGGAGTCCCCCACC
>NZ_JARGEF010000446.1:0-2791 GCF_033794725.1 Streptomyces sp. ID05-39B
GGCTTGGCCGGGGGGTCCGTCGGGCGGGTCGGCCGGTCCGGTGCCGGGTCCGCCGGTGGAGCGGCAGGGTGTCGGGGCTGATGCGGTGGTGTCGGTGGAGCGGCCGTCGGGTGAGGGGCCTGCCACCGGGTTCGTTCCGCCGGCGTAGCGGTCCTCGGTCGGCTGGGTCAGTCGAAGGTCGACGGGGGCGATTCGAGGTCTTCCAGCTCGATGCCGGGGGCTGCGAGGACGACGTCCCCGGCGATGTGCACGCTGTGCTGCTCGCCGGTGTCCAGGGCTGTGACCTGGTATTCGTCCACGGTCAGGGGTCCGTTGTCAGTGGGGTGTGCTTGTCTTTTCAGCAGGGCCCAGGACTGGTCGACGGTGCGGGGGGCTAGGACCGGATCGGTGAAGGCGACGAGGCGTACGCGGGTCGCGGACGCGGTGGGGGTGAGGCGAAGCAGGCGGGCGGTGGCGATGAGGAATGCGGGGGAGGTGCCGGTGAAGGCGTGGGCGGGGACGTTGCCTTCTGTGGCGTGGCTGCCGGTGGGGTCGGTGCGGACCCAGGTGACGCCTTCGAGGGCTGCGCCGCGTACCTGCCAGTCGCTCGCGTGGAGTTCGAGGCGGAGGGGGCGTCCGAGGGCGTCGAGGGTGAGGTCGACGGAGCCGTGGTGATCGCCGGTGGGGGTGGTCAGCCGGGAGACGTAGCGCCAGCCGGAGGGGCCGGGGGCGCATTGGAAGTGCTCGTGGGCGAGGGGGGTGTGATCGTGCGGATCGTGGAGCGAATAGCGGCCGCGGGGCATGAGGGTCCTGTGGTGTGACGGGCTGGTCCGGTCACCTGGGCGTGCCGGGCCGGTGCTGTGACGGCCGGTCCGGGCGGGGGCCGACGGGGCAGGCCCCCGACACGGGGGTGCGGGGGCCTGTCTCGGAGGACCTGGTGCTGAGGAGTGTGTCCGTGGTGGGGCATGTTCCTCAGCGGGTGGGTCGGACTCAGTAGCGGTACTGGTCGGACTTGTACGGGCCGTCGACCTCGACGCCGATGTACGAGGCCTGCTCGGGACGGAGGGTCGTGAGCTTCACGCCGAGTGCGTCGAGGTGGAGGCGGGCGACCTTCTCGTCGAGGTGCTTGGGCAGCACGTAGACGCCGGTCGGGTACTCGTCGGGCTTGGTGAACAGCTCGATCTGGGCCAGGGTCTGGTCCGCGAAGGAGTTGGACATCACGAACGAGGGGTGGCCGGTGGCGTTGCCCAGGTTCAGCAGGCGGCCCTCGGAGAGGACGATGAGGGTCTTGCCGTCGGGGTAGGTCCAGGTGTGGACCTGCGGCTTGATCTCGTCCTTGACAATGCCGGGGGTGGCGGCGAGGCCGGCCATGTCGATCTCGTTGTCGAAGTGGCCGATGTTGCCGACGATGGCCTGGTGCTTCATCTTGGCCATGTCGGAGGCCATGATGATGTCCTTGTTGCCGGTCGTGGTGATGAAGATGTCGGCCTGGCCGACGACCTCGTCGAGGGTGGTGACCTGGTAGCCGTCCATCGCCGCCTGGAGGGCGCAGATGGGGTCGATCTCGGTGATGATGACGCGGGCGCCCTGGCCGCGCAGGGACTCGGCGCAGCCCTTGCCGACGTCGCCGTAGCCGCAGACGACCGCGGTCTTGCCGCCGATGAGGACGTCGGTGGCGCGGTTGATGCCGTCGATCAGGGAGTGGCGGCAGCCGTACTTGTTGTCGAACTTCGACTTGGTGACGGCGTCGTTGACGTTGATCGCGGGGAACAGCAGGACGCCGTCGCGCTGCATTTCGTACAGGCGGTGGACGCCGGTGGTGGTCTCCTCGGTGACGCCGCGGATCTCGGACGCCAGCTGGGTCCACTTCTGCGAGCCGTCGGTGATGGTGCGGTTGAGGAGTTCGAGGACGACGCGGTGCTCGTCGTTCTCGGCGGTGTCGACGGAGGGGACCTTTCCGTCCTTCTCGTACTCGACGCCCTTGTGGACGAGCATGGTGGCGTCACCGCCGTCGTCAAGGATCATGTTCGGGCCGCCGGTGGGGCTGTTCGGCCAGGTCAGTGCCTGCTCCGTGCACCACCAGTACTCCTCCAGCGTCTCGCCCTTCCAGGCGAAGACGGGGATGCCCTGCGGGTTGTCGGGCGTGCCGTTCGGGCCGACGGCGATGGCGGCGGCCGCGTGGTCCTGGGTGGAGAAGATGTTGCAGGAGGCCCAGCGGACCTCGGCGCCGAGGGCGGCCAGGGTCTCGATGAGGACGGCGGTCTGCACGGTCATGTGCAGGGAGCCGGTGACGCGGGCGCCGGCGAGGGGCTGGGCGTCGGCGTACTCGCGGCGGATCGACATCAGGCCGGGCATCTCGTGCTCGGCGAGGGTGATCTCCTTGCGGCCGAACTCGGCCAGGGAGAGATCGGCGACCTTGAAGTCCTGCCGGTTGTCGACAGTCGTCATGTGAAGCTGCTCCTCGGGTTGGAGAGGGGTCTGGGTGCGGCTGGTCTGCGCGGCGGCGGACACAGGGGTGCCCCGAAGGGGACACGGGCATGCCCGCGTGCGCGCAGCGCAGTCCGTCGGAGGCCCTCTCTCCCTCGGACGGTCCGTGTGGGACCGCCCGACCGCCATCAGCAGCGACGTCTGGCTCCGTCCCAAGCTACACCGGTGACGGCGGACGTCCCCAGTCCGCCTTCGAACAGATCGCGCCGATCTGGTGGCCCTGGTCCGGGAATGGCGGCGGGGCCCGCCGGTGGTCGGCGGGCCCCGTCGGGTGGGTCGGTGGTCAGTGGCCGGCCGGGGGGTGGGCCGGCCACTGACCACCGAC
>NZ_JARGEF010000447.1:0-2776 GCF_033794725.1 Streptomyces sp. ID05-39B
CGGCCGGCCCGCCCCGCCCTTCACCCCGGCCGCGTCCGCACCGGCCTCCACGATCCGGAACACACCGCCGGGATCCTCCTGCTTCCCCCGGTGCTCGAATCGGAGCGGATAGTGGCTGTGCGCCCCGAACCCCACGTCGGCCAGCCACTCCCCCGCGTCCACCGTCCGCACCAGCAGCGCGAGATGGTCGTACGGGATCCCGAGTCGCCCCTCGTCGCCGTAGACCCGGCCGGCGAGCAGCGTCACGTCGAAGCCCAGCGCCCTGAGCAGAGCACCGAACGCGCCGTTCAGCTCGTAACAGAACCCTCCCCTCCCCGTCATGGCGACCTTCTCGACCAGCCGTCTCTCCTCCAGCACGATCTCCTCTCCCAGATGCACCGACAGGTTCTCGAAGGGCACGGCCCGCAGATGCCTCAGATGCAGTTCCCGCAGAACATTGGCGGTGGGCCACGCCGAGTACTCGACGCCGAGCCGGCGCAGATAGGCCTCGACGAGCGGCGCGTCGAGAGGGGACGCGGCGGTGGCGGCCTGCACGGAGCCGGCCCGTGCCGCGGCGGCCTGCACGGAAGCGGCCTTCGCAGAAGCGGCCTGTACCGAATCGGTCGGCACCGAATCGGTCGGCACCGAATCGGTCGGTGCAGAATCAGTCCGTGCCGAATCAGTCCGTGCCGAGTCGGTCTGAGGGGTATCGGTCTGCGCGGAGTCCATGACCTCAGTCTCCCGCCACCCGCAGCTCCGTGCCCGTACCCGCGACGGCCAGCGCTCCGTCCCGGTCGGTGCGCAGCACCACCGCCCCCGTGGCCTCCAACGCGGCGACGGTGCTGGGAGCGGGATGTCCGTACTGGTTGTCCGCCCCCGCTGAGATCAACGCCAGGCGGGGCGCCACCGCGCGCAGGAGATCCGGGTCCTGATATGCCGAACCGTGATGGGCGACCTTCAGCACGTCCACCCGGCCCAACCGTGCCGCCGCCGGCGACCGCGCCAGCGCCTGCTGGGCGGGCGGCTCGAGGTCCCCGAGGAGCAGCATCCGTATCCCGGCGGACCGCACGAGCAGCGTCACGCTCGCGTCGTTCGGCCCCTCCGGTTCCGGCACCTGCCGGGCCGGCGGCCAGAGCACCTCCCAGTCGAGGGGACCGATCCGACGCCGCTCCCCGGCCGCCGCCCGCACCAGGGGAACCCCGCGCTCCTCGGCCTCCTTGCGTACGAACGCCACCTGGTCCGCCGGTTCGGCGAACCCCGTCGTCTCGATGGCGCCGACCGCCCGGCCCCGCAGCACACCGGGCAGCCCCGCCACGTGATCGGCGTGGAAGTGGGTCAGGACGACGAGCGGGATCCGGGCGATGCCCAGCCTGCTCAGGCACCGGTCGACCAGGGCCGGGTCCGGGCCCGCGTCCACCACCACGCCGGTGCCGTCACCGGCCGCGAGTACCGTCGCGTCGCCCTGGCCCACGTCGCACATCGCCAGCCGCCAGCCCGGCGGTGGCCAGCCCGTGAGCACCCGGGTCAGCGGAGGCGGCCGCACCACCGCGAGCAGGAGCAGTGCCGCGCAGGCCACGCACAGCCACGGCCTCCGCAGCAGCCGTCTCCCCAGCAGCACCGCCACCAAGGTGGCGAGGGCGAGCAGCAGCGCCCCGCCCCAACCGCCCGGCCAGTCCACTCCCGCGCCGGGCAGCGCGGCCCCGTTCCGTGCGACACCCGCGATCCACTCGGCCGGCCAACTCGCGCACCAGGCCAGCGCCTTGGCCACGGGCATCGCCCAGGGCGCCGTCGCCAGGGTGGCGAACCCCAGCACGGTGGCCGGTGCCACGGCGAACTCCACGAGCAGGTTGCACGGCACCGCCACCAGGCTCACCCGGGCCGACAGCACCGCCACGACCGGCGCGCACAGGGCCTGCGCGGCTCCCGCCGCCGCCAATGCCTCCGCCAGCCGCGGCGGCACCCCGCGCCGCCGCAGAGTGGCACTCCAGCGCGGCGCCAGCGTCAACAGGGCCCCGGTGGCCAGCACCGACAGCAGGAACCCGTAGCTCCGGGCCAGCCAGGGGTCGTAGAGCACCAGGAGCAGCACCGCCGTCGCCAACGCCGGGATCAGGGATCTACGCCGACCGGTTGCCAGCGCGAGCAGTACGACGGCTCCGCAGGCCGCCGCCCGCAGCACACTCGGGTCGGGCCGGCACACCACGACGAAGCCGAGCGTGAGCACTCCGCCGAGCAACGCGGTCGTCCGCAGCGGGATGCCCAGGCGGGGTGCCAGACCGCGCCGCTCCACCTGCTGTGCCAGGCCGGGCGGTCCGAGGAGGAGGGCCAGCATGATCGTGAGGTTGCTCCCCGACACGGCAAGGGTGTGGGCGAGGTCCGTCTCCTTGAATGCCTCGTCCAGCTCGGGTGTGATCCGTGAGGTGTCGCCGACGACCAGCCCCGGCAACAGCGCCCTGGCGTCCGCCGGCAGCCCGTCGGTGGCTGCCCGCAGTCCCGCCCGTAACCGGCCCGCGATGCGCTGCGCCGCCGACGGCTGCCGCACGACCGACGGCATCGCCGGCCCACCTCGGTCCCGCAGCCGCAGCACGGCCGCGATCCGGTCCCCACCCGTCAGCGCTGGCGCCAGCCGCCCCGTCACCCGCACCCGAGTGGACGGCAACAACCCGAGCCACGCCTGCCGCATGCCCCGGCCGACATCCGTCGGCCCTCCCCCACCCGTCCTCGTTCCCTCGCTCTCCCTCTCTCCGACGTCCACGATCACGAGCACCGGCGCCCGGGTCGCCACCCCAGTCACCCCGGC
>NZ_JARGEF010000448.1:0-2762 GCF_033794725.1 Streptomyces sp. ID05-39B
GCCCCCGCCGCACCGCCCACGGTGCCCGCCGCCCCGGTGTCACCGGATCCCGCCGCCGGTGTCCGGTTCGACCGGCCCGCCGAGCCGGAGGAGTACCCGCTCCAGGCTCCGGACCCCCGGCTGGCCGTCGCCAAGGTGTGCGTCGCGTGCCGGGCCGGCCGGGTCGACGACGACGGCTACTGCGAGAACTGCGGGCACGCCCAGCCGCGCGAACGCGACCACATGGAGCAGGAGTCCGGCCCCGTCGCCGCCGTCAGCGACCGCGGCCTGCGCCACCACCGCAACGAGGACTCCTTCACCGTCGGCCACACCGCGCTGCCCGACGGCGGCCCCGCGCTCGTCGCGATCGTCTGCGACGGCGTCTCCTCCGCGACCCGCCCCGACGACGCCTCGTACGCCGCGGCGCAGACGGCCGGCCGGGCCCTGATGGCCGCGCTGCCGCAGGGCGCGCACCCGCAACAGGCCATGCACGAGGCGATCGTGGCCGCCTCGCACGCGGTCAACGCGCTCGCCGAGGAGCCCGCCACGGCCCGTGAGCACGCCCCGCACCAGAACGCGCCCGCCTGCACCCTCGTCGGCGCGATCGTCACCGCGGGCCTGCTGGTCGTCGGCTGGGTCGGCGACAGCCGCGTCTACTGGGTTCCGGCGGACCGGAGTTCACCGCCCGCCCGGCTCACCGAGGACGACTCCTGGGCTGCCCAGATGGTCTCCGCGGGCCTGATGAACGAGGCGGAGGCCTACGCCGACGAGCGCGCCCACGCGATCACCGGCTGGCTCGGCGCCGATGCCTACGAACTGGAGCCGCACACCGCCGCGTTCAAACCGGACCGGCCGGGCGTGGTGATCGTCTGCACGGACGGCCTGTGGAACTACGCGGAAGGCGCCGAGGAGATGGCGCAGGCGCTTCCCCTCGACGCCGCCGCCCGGCCGCTGCACGCGGCCCAGGTTCTCGTCGGTCACGCCCTGGACGGCGGGGGCCACGACAACGTAACAGTGGCCCTCGTGCCGTTCCCCGCCCCCGCGCAGGGGGCAGGATCGGCCTGAGGCCGCGCACGGACAGAGCACTGCCCGGCCGCCGGTACGGGCAGCGGGTGCGGGCCGGCAGCGGCCCGCGCACGGGGAAGCAGAGGCGGACCGGAGGGGACCGGTCCGTCCACGTCGTCACCCCACACGCCGTGGGAATTTCCGAGGGGGATGGGAAGAGGCATGGCCAATTTCTCGAAGTCGAACGTGCCGCAGTTCTCGGTGGACGTCTACCAGAACGAGTACCTGCCGGAGGGCGGCCGCGAGGTCAGCGCCATCGTGACGGTCACCGCGACCGGCGGCGGCACCGTCGGCACCGCGGTCGCCGCACCGCACCTGTACTCGCCGGGCGACGGCCCGTCCGCCGCCGTGGCGATCATGGTCGACTGTTCCGGTTCGATGGACTACCCGCCGACCAAGATGCGCAACGCCCGTGACGCCACGGCCGCCGCCATCGACACGCTCCGCGACGGCGTGCACTTCTCGGTCATCGACGGCACCCACGTGGCCCGGGAGGTCTATCCGGGCAACGGGCGTCTCGCGGTCGCCGACCCCACCACCCGCGGGCAGGCCAAGGAGGCCCTGCGCCGGCTCAGCGCGGGCGGCGGCACGGCCATCGGGACCTGGCTGCGCCTGGCCGACCGGCTGCTGTCCACCGCCGACGTCGCCATCCGGCACGGAATCCTGCTCACCGACGGCCGCAACGAACACGAGTCACCCGAGGACCTCAAGGCCGCCCTGGAGTCCTGCACGGGCCGCTTCACCTGTGACGCGCGCGGCGTGGGCACCGACTGGGAAGTGAAAGAAGTCACAGGGATCGCCTCCGCCCTCCTCGGCACCGCCGACATCGTCGCCGACCCGGCCGCTCTCGCCGCCGACTTCACGCAGATGATGGAGACGGCCATGGGCAAGGAGGTCGCGGACGTCGCCCTGCGGCTGTGGACCCCGGTCGGCACGGCCGTGAAGTTCGTCAAGCAGGTCGCGCCGACGGTCGAGGACCTGACCGGCCGGCGCACCGAGTCGGGGCCGCGATCCGGCGACTACCCCACCGGTTCCTGGGGCGACGAGTCCCGTGACTACCACGTGTGCGTCGAGGTCCCGACGGCGAACATCGGCCAGGAGATGCTGGCAGCGCGGGTCTCGCTGGTCATTCCGCAGCCTGGGGGCACGGTCCAGAACCTGGGCGCACAGGGCCTCGTACGGGCCGTGTGGACCGACGACATGGCCGCCTCTACGTCGATCAACCCCCAGGTCGCCCACTACACCGGGCAGGCCGAACTGGCACAGGTCATCCAACAGGGGCTGGATCTGCGCAAAGCGGGTGATATCGATGGAGCAACGGCCAAACTGGGCCGGGCCGTTCAGCTCGCGAGCGTGTCGGGGAACGCGGATACTGCGAAACTGCTTGCGAAGGTGGTGGACGTGGTCGACGCCCCGACAGGTACTGTCAGATTGAAGGCGAAGGTCGCGGAGGCCGACGAGATGACCCTCGAGACCCGGTCCACAAAGACTGTTCGTGTAAAGAAGTGACCTAGCAGGACGCCAGCAGGACGCCTGCAGTACGCCAGCGGTACACCGAAGGAAAGGGGGACGCGCCGACATGCCGACCTGCCCGAACGGACACCAGTCGGGTTCCGACGACTGGTGCGAGGTCTGCGGTCACCGCATGGCCGGTGCCGTACCTCCACCCCCTCCCCCGCCGCCCCCGGCCGGCGGGGGAGGGGGTGGAGGTACGGCAC
>NZ_JARGEF010000449.1:0-2703 GCF_033794725.1 Streptomyces sp. ID05-39B
GAGGGGGCGCCTGGCGGTTCGGGGGCCGGGTACCGCCGGCGGGTCTGGCGCGGGACACGCCCGGCGCTGCGGGTGCGGGCGGGCCCGGCGCTGCGGGTGCGGGCCCGGCGCTGCGCGCGGGGGCGGCTTCTGGGGTGGTGTGCTCGGGCATGGCCCTGAAGGCAACAAAAAACGGGCCGGTCCGTGGGGGGGATACGGACCGGCCCGAGGGGGGGTTTCCACCATAACCCTTCGTGAGGGATGCTGCGTGCAATGGCGCGCAAAAATTACTCTCCGCAGTCACGCGGCGACGGGGCGGTGGCCGTGGCGGGTGGGATTCGCAGGTGATTCATGGCCGAAAGGCAGTCAAATCCCAGGCGGACAGGGCCGATCGCCAGTGAAAGCGGAGGTTTTCGCACCGGTTGAGCCTTCCGGGACCAACGGTTCGCTCATCCCTCCGATGGGCTACCCGACCTGCGCGTCCACTTGACGCGGCACGTCACCGCGCAGCCCCCTCCACTGCACGGTGACGCCCGCGCAGCTTTGCTGGCGCGAATTGCCTGGGCATGAATTTACCGGAGGCGCGACAGGGGTCCGGACCAACAGCGATAACGATGTGGAAACCGTGTGGAGAAGGCGAGGCGGAGTGTAGTGATACGCGAAGAACGTCCGACTTCACCGATGCTGTATGTCGGGGTGTGTCCGGTGGGGCGGCCGACGTCCGGACGGATTCGCGGGGGCGGCGGACGCAAAGGGGCCGTGGCCCGTCGCGGTGAGGGACAGGCGCTGCCTGCCAGCGCCTGAGGGCGGGCCGTCCTGCGGTGGGGCCCGCGTCTCGGAGGGCGGTTCCTCGCCAATCCGTCCACCCAAGGCAGGGTGGACGGATTGGCACAGGACCGTTGTTCCGGTCGCAGCTGTCAGGCCGGTCGACGGGCCTCGACGAGGTGACGGGTGCTGTGGGCCACGAACGGGCCCTCGGACTCGATCCGCTCGTGCAGGGAGCGCAGTTGGTCCTCGTACCGGTCCGCGGTGAAGCCCGGGACCATCCACACCACCTTGCGCAGGAAGTGGACGACGGCGGCGATGTCGTGGAACTCGACGCACAGCCGCTCCGCCCGCAGGTCGACGATCTCCAGGCCGGCCGCCTCGGCGTCGGCACGTTCGCGGTCCGGATGACGGATGGCGCTCACCTCGTCGGGCAGCGGCCCGAGGAAGTACTCGACCAGCTCGAAGACGCTGCGCGGGCCGACGTGTTGGGCGAAGTAGGTGCCGCCCGGTTCGAGGACGCGCGCGATCTCGGCCCACGGCGGCCGTACGGGATGCCTGCTGGAGACGAGGTCGAAGGCGGCGTCCGCGAAGGGCAGGGGCTCGTCCTCCGCGACGGCGACGACCGGGATCCCGTGCGGGCGCAGCACGGCGGTGGCCTTGGCGACGTTCGCAGGCCAGCCCTCGGTCGCGACGGCGAGGACGGGGGCCTTCGGGGCGGCCCGGCGGAGGGCGAAGTCCAGGACCTCCCCTCCCCCGGTCTGTACGTCGAGGGCGGCGCGGGCGACGGCGAGACGCCCGGCGAGGGACACCGCGTAGCCCCAGGAGGGCCGGGCCTCGGTGGCTCGTCCTTCGAACCAGGAGAAGTCCCACCCCTCGGTGGGCACGGCCGCGCCCTCGGCGACGAGGTCCTCGAAGCCGCGGGGCCGGTCGTCGCCGTCCCGCGACGGCTGCTGGGCGCTCATCGTGGCCGTCACCGTCACTTCACCAGGGGGCGTACGTCGTCGCCCACGAACCGGATGAAGCCCTCGGGGTCGGGTTCGTCGGCGGTCGGGAGGAGGACGACCGTGTCGGCGCCCGCCTCGGCATACCGCTGGACCCGGTCGGCGACCTCGGCCGCGCCACCGGCCACACCCAGGCCGGGCACGTCGGTGAGGCCGGTCGTGACCAGCTCGCGCCGGAGCCGGGCGGCGGCGTCCTCCCCCGTGGCGGCGAAGAGATAGACGACGAGCTTGTGCGAGTCGGCGTCCCGGCCGGCCGCGGCCCTGCCCTCCCGCACCAGCTTCCTCGCGTCGCGTACGCCCTCCGGTGAGAAGGCCTCGTTGAGTACCGTGCCGTCCGCGACCTCGCCGGACAGCCGCAGGGTGCGCGGGCCGATCCCGCCGACGAGCACCTCGGCCCCGCCCGGCGGCGGCCAGTCGAGGGCGACGTCGTCCAGCGTGACGTACCGCCCCCGCGTCGTGACCCGCTCGCCGTTGAGCAGGCCGCGCAGGGCGAGGGTGTACTCGCGCAGCAGGGTCAGCGGAGAGGCGGGGCGGGCGCCGACCTGCCCCATCCAGTCCTGGACACCATGACCGATGCCGAGGCTGACGCGGCCCGGGAACATCCGGTGCAGGGTCGCGGCCTCCATGGCGGTGACGGCGACATTGCGCAACGGGACCGGCAGCAGGCCGACGCCCACACGGACCCGCTCCGTCCAGGCGAGCGCGGCGGCGGCTGCCGAGATCCCGGCCTCGCGGAAACAGTCCTCGAAGACCCACAGCTCGTCCAGGCCGGTGGCGTCCGCGAGCCGGGCGATCGCGCGGAGCCGCTCCGGGGGCAACTGCGGGCGGAAGATGGCGCCGAGTTCGGTCATGATCCCTTCCTATCCGGGTGCCTTCGCCCGGACAACCCCTTTACGTCATCGCCGAGTCGAGGACGTCGCCGGGCCAACGGGGACGTGGGGTGAGCGGGTTGGGG
>NZ_JARGEF010000044.1:0-41917 GCF_033794725.1 Streptomyces sp. ID05-39B
GCCCTCCGCCCCGCTTCCCGCCTTGCTCTCCTCCCCGTACGGCAGCATCCCCGCGATCCGGAAGCCGCCGTCCTCGGTGGGCCCGGTGTGCACCATGCCGCCGACCCGGCCGACCCGCTCGTGCAGCCCTTTCAGCCCTTGGCCGCCGCTGATCTCCGGCGGCACCTCGGGCGCTCCGCCCGGCACGGGCCCGTTGGTGACCTCCACGACCAGGCTGTCCGGTTCGTACCGCAGGGCAAGGCGTATCGGGGCACCCGGCGCGTGCTTGTGAGCGTTGGTCAGCCCCTCCTGGACGATGCGGTACACCTCGTGGTCAGCGGCGGGCGCCAACGGCCTCCGGACACCGCTCCGGTCCAGCGACACCGCCGTGCCCGCGCCCCTGGACGACTCGACCAGGCCGTCGATGGCGGCGGTGGTACGGGGCGCGTACGGCACCGAGGCGCCGTCGCCCACCGGCTGCCGCTGGCGCCCCTGGTGTTCCCGGTGCTCCCCGTACTCCCGGTAGGAAATCTCCCCCTGGTTCCCCTGGTGAGACTGATGCCCCTGGTACTGCTGCTCGTTCTGTTGCTCCCAATACTCCGCCTCGTCGTGGAGCACCCCCACCGCCGCCCGCAACTCCGCCATCGCGGTGACGGAGGCGCCCCGGAGGATCCGTACGGCCTCCCGCTGGCTCCCGGTGAGCTCCGGGTCGACCTGGAGGGCGCCCGCGTGCACGGAGATCAGGGCGAGCTGATGGCCGAGGCTGTCGTGCATGTCATGGGCGATGCGGTTGCGCTCCAGCAACCGCGCCTCACGGGCCACCATCGCCTGCTCGCGCCTGAGTTGCTGATTGTTCTGCCACAACGCGCTGAGCAGTCGCCGCCGTTGGTCCCGGTAGCGGCCGACGAGGGCCGGCACCACGGCCAGGGTCAGGAATGTCACGACGTTCCACCCGAGGGTGACGGGCAGCACGGGCGCGGCCCCCGAGGTGATGTCGTGGTACAGGCCCGGGACGGTGTGGAGCACACACGCGGCCCCGAAGGCGGCGGCCACCCGCCAGGGTTCCGTGATCCGCCGCCCCGCCGACCAGGCGGCGCAGACCAGCAGCACGGAGGCCATGACGCTCCACCCCCCGGCCAGCGGGGCGGAGAGGATGAGGACGGTCGCGGGCAGCGCGTGGCGCGCGGGCGCCAGCAGGGCCATCGCCCCGGCGAGGAGGACGGTCCGCGCGTCGAGCGTGTCCACCCACGCGCCGATGCCCGTGGCGAGCCCGGCGAGGGTGACGGCGAGCACCGCCTCCCCGACGATACGGGCGGGGCTCCAGAGCACACCGCCGCTCAACCGCCGCCGGAGGCCCCGAACGGCGAGCCCGGCGGAACGTACCCGTCGATCTCCCACATCCGTACCTGCCCTCACATCCACATCCACTTCCCTGTCCGCATACACCGGACCGACGGTAGGACCCCCGGAAGAACGCGTGCATCGGCCGAGCGTCGTGCCACCGTACGACGAAAGTTGACACCTTTCGTCGCCCAGGATCGCGACTTCCGGAGACTGCGCCGGGCCGGTCGTGCGGCCGACGATGGACGGACCGAATCGGGGCCACGCGGACAACGGGAGATGCCACATGGACAGCACGGGCACGGAGTCGAGTGCAGGAACGGGCGCGGAGAAGGACAGGGCCGCCGTCAGCCTCACCAAGGTCACCCCCGCCCCAGTCCCGGCCCCCACCACTGCGGAAGCACCGGACATCCAGTCCCACGACACCTTCGTCATCAAGAAGACACTGAGCCTCACGGCCGGCGAGTACGTGGTGAGCGTGGCCCGGCCGGACGGCTCCGAGGGCCAGCCCGTCGCATACGCACGCGAGAAGCAGCTGTCGCTCAGGGGACAGGTGACCGTCTATACGGACGCGTCCAGGAAATCCGTTCTCGCCGCCTTCAAGGGCCGCGACCACGAAGTGGGCTACATGTACGACGTGCGGGACGCTTCGGGCCAGTCCTTGGGGTCGTTCTACGAGGACGCGGGCGCGTCTTTCCTCCGCAGGACATGGCAGGTGCGCCAGCCGGGGACGATGAAACTGACCGGCCGCGAGCACAGCCGGGTGGTGGCCTTCGTCCGGTTCATCTGGGAGTTCGTGCCGTATCTCGAATACGTACCGTTCATCTGGCCGTACCGCTTCGAGTACACCGAGAGCGGCAAGCCGCTGATGACCGTCACCAAGAAGCTGGGGCTGCACACCCGGTACGTACTTGAGATCCTCGCGCCCGACATCGACCGCCGCCTCGCCATAGCCCACACGCTGGCTCTGGACGCCCTGGAAGTGGACTGACACGTACATCACTCCCGCTACGGCGATACAAGTCAGGTACGCCACGGACAGCCGTTGCGCGTCGTGTTGCCGACACGCCACAGGCTCGGCGGTCTTGTCGTAGCGGGTCGCGATGCCGCGCCACTGCTTGAGCCGGTTGAAGCACCGTTCCACGACGTCGCGCCGCTTGTAGAGCTGCTTGTCGAAGCTTGGCGGGCGTCCGCCCCGGCTGCCGCGCCGGAGCCGGTTGCGGACCTGGTCGGCCCGCTCGGGGATGGTATGGCCGATGCAGCGACGCCTGAGCCAGGTTCGTATCGCACGGGAGCTGTAGCCCTTGTCGCCCAGCACGTGAGCCGGCCGCACCCGGGGCCGCCCCGGCCCGGGGCGGGGCACCCGGATCGCTTCCATCACGGCGGTGAACTGCGTGCAGTCGTTGGTGTTCCCGCCCGTGAGAGCGAAGGCGAGCGGACGCCCGAAAGCGTCACAGGCCAGGTGAATCTTGCTGGTCAGGCCACCCCGCGAGCGTCCGAGGCATGGGCTGCGGCGTCCCCGACCGCGTCCACCCGGGCCTGCGCGGCCCGGAGCATCCGCTCGAAGGTGCCGTCCAGGGCCCACCGGCGAAACCGGGTGTGCAGCGTCTACCACGGCCCATACCGCTCAGGCACGTCCGGCCAGGCCGTGCCGGTGCGGAACTTGCACACGATCCCGTTGAGCACCCTTCGATCGTCCCACCGCTTCCGCCCCCGCAAGGACGCAGGCAGCAGCGGCCGGACGAACTCCTCTTCCTCATCGGACAGTTCATGGCGACGTATCACCCGCCCATGAACCACCACTCAAGCTCAATCGAAGACACGACTAGCGCCAAGGTCTCGGCGACTGCGCTCCGCCCGACGCCGAGTAGAGCCGAAAGGGCACCGTTAGCCGAGGGAGTCCCCTGGGACTTCCAGCCCCACCAACCAGCATGGGCGTGAAACAACTGAAAGACTATTTGCGCAGGTCAGCGATCGAGGACTTCTCATCGTGGCAGGTCACCGCTGGCTGGTCTCTTCCGGGACATCTGACCGGCGCGGTGTCGTGCCCCGTGAGGGCAAGGGCCACGACACCTCAACATGCCAGTTGACCTGTGCATACCTACCTTCACAGCCCTCCACTGATCACTGTTGTTTTCAGTACCTTGCGCAATGCATGTGCAAGATGCTCTCGACTAAATGACGGCACATCAGAGAAGCCTGAGTGCGCGTCCGTCTTTACGGAGGGTTGTCGCCGAAGCGGCCTCGCAGCGCCCGATGTCCTTCGTGTCACCTCGGGCCGACGAGCTGAACCGCGATCGGCATCGGCTGGTCGTGCTGAAGTTCCCGGTACGCGACTACCAGTTGGTGGCCGGGCCAGTACGAATCGACCGGCAGGTTCACCTGCCGTCCGGTGGCTCCGGGATCTCCCAGCAGCCAATCGAACCGATGCCCCTGCTGGCCGGTTCCTCCGAGAACCTCGTCACACATGTCGAGTACGTACGCCTCAAGTACGTACGCCTCGTCGCTGTCTTGTCTGCTCATGACTTCGGATGCTGCCACCCTTAGTGACAGCAGGCCCAGGGTCGCCCAGCAGCGACCCATCCCCGACGGGGAAGCAGCTCACGTTGCCCTCCTCCCGGGCGAACATCACCGCTACTGAGTTGCCCCGGTAAGCCCGAGGGCGGCGGGCCGACCCGCATGGAGGCCCTGGAAGGCGGAAACCTCAGACCTCCGGCACCTCTTGTGGACGATCGCGTGCGAGGTGGGTCAGGCGGGGTTGGACTCCTCCAGCGCCACCACGACCATCACCGGAAGGTCAGCGTCCTGCTGGATCACACCGGCGGTCAGGATCCGGCCGTCGAGGGTCCACTTCTTCACCTTGATGAACTCGTCCTTGTCCGCCGCCGTCTGCTCTGCCTCGACGAGGTGGCCGGCGAGAGGAGATTCCTCGATCTCGGGGAGGAAGCCGGCCAGTGCCTGCTCCCCTTGCTCGTAGACGGCTTCCACGTCGTCGAAGTAGCCCGACTCGTCGACGTCGCGGATCCAGACGGCGAACGAGACGCAGACCACCCCGCCGCCGAACGTCTGGATCCAGCCCCCGACGCCGTCCTTGTCCCACGACGTCTCCACGCCGTCACGGGGCTTGCCCCCGGGCGTCCACTCCTGGGCCGAGAACCGCGCCGCCGCACCCTCGGCGGTCAGCGGGGTGAGGCCCCTGAGCTCTTCCAGCATTGCGATCACTGCAGCCATGAACTCATTCCACTCATGCCGTTGCCGGGCACGTGATACGCCTTCAGCTGCCCGCTGGCATAGGCCTCGGGAAAGGCCTTGGACAGCACTTCGTTCACATGCGCGGCACCCCATTCATTGGACACCATATAGCGGACCCCTTTGCCTCCGAGATCCTCGTTGAGGGCGAGCAGCTTGTCGGTCTGTGCGGTAAGCCGGCCCTCGTTGTAATACTTGAAATCGGGATTATATGGGGACTTCTGCCATTCGCCGAGGTTGTCACCGCCGGTCCACTTCGCCTCCGTGATCCAGCCGTCCCGCGGGCCGCCGTCGACGTGGACCTCCCGGCCGTCCGGCAGGATCCACTGCTGCTCGTAGCTCTGGTCGGTGACGAGCCGCTGGTACCGGTACGACGGGCGTTCGAGCAGCTTGTCAGTCAGCCAGCCCAACCCTTTGAACTGCGAGTACGGCGACAGACCGAGGGGGTCGCAGACGGTGAACGGGTTGTGCACGTAGGCGACCGGATTCGGCGCGGGGCCGAGGCCGAGAGGGTCCGGGGAGGTATAGCGACCGGTCTCCGGGTCGTAGTGGCGGAAGAGGTTGTAGTGGAGGCCGGTTTCCGGGTCGTAGTACTGGCCGGGGAAACGCAGCGGGGTGTAAGCCGTGCTGGAGCGGGCCCAGGCAGTGGTACCCCAGAGGGTGCTCCTGGCGCGCCAGGCGATCTCGCCGGACTCGTCGACCAGTTCGGTGGGCGTTCCCACGAGGTCGGTGGCGATGGCGAAGAACCGGCGGTCGATTTCCTCCTGCCGGCTGTCCGGGGTGAGGAGGCGTTCCGTCTGGGACAGCGCCACCAGGCCGCGGTGGTCCCAGGTGAGGGCGACCACGTGTGGCAGGCCTGGGGTGTGGACCGTCTGTTCGCACAGGGTTGTGCCGTCCCAGGAGAAACGGACCTCCTCTGCGACGCTTTCTCCGTCGTCGGCAAGGCGCTGCTTTGCGGTGCGGCGGCCCAAAGGGTCGTAGAGATAGCGCCAGCGGGTGCCGTCGGGGGTGACCACGGCCGCGAGACGGTCCTCCGCGTCCCACTCGTAGCGCCAGGTGTCGGGCTTGCGCGACAGGCGGGTCTTCTGGCGCAGGGTCACGCGGCCGAGGGCGTCGTGTTCGAAGCGGACGTTGCCGGCCCTGGTGACGGAGGTTCCGGCGTACGAGCGGGGGCCGGTGGCGTCGTGGCCGGGGTGGGAGCCAGGCCAGGAGGCCACCGTCTGATTGCCGGCGGCGTCGTAGGCGTAGCGCTCGGTCCACCCCTCTGCATGGACCGCGTTGACCCGGCCGGCCGCGTCAAGATCGAAGGTGCGGGTGCCCGACAGATCGTCGGTCACGGAGGTGAGATGGCCGTCGGCGCGGTGCGCGTAGTGACGGTGGTTGAGGGAACGGCCCCCAATCGTCAGGTGCTGGTCGCGGATCCTTCCAGCCTCGTCCCAGGCGGAGGCCAGGGTGAGGGATCCGCCGAAGACGCGCTCGAGTTCCCGGCCGGCCGCATCGTGGGTGAAGGCGATCTCGCGGCCGCCGCTGGTTATCCGGTCGGCACGGCCGGCGGCGTCGTAGCCGTACTCGGTGATCGCTCCGGTGGGGGTGATGCGGCGGGCCCGGCGGCCCAGGGTGTCGTAGGCGTAGTTCATGGCGCGGCCGTCGACGAGTTCGGTCTTGGTCCGGCCACGCCGGTCGTACGCGTAGAGGATCTCGCTGTCCGGTCCGGCCGCGTGCAGCAGGCGTCCGGCCCGGTCGTACGCGTAGGTGGTCACCTTGCCCGCCACCTCCTTGCGGACGGCTTGGCCGAGCTGGTCGTAGGTGTAGGACACGGTCCGGCCGAGTGCGTCGGACCGGGCGGTGAGCTGCCCGGCGGCGTCGTACCGGTAGGTGAGGGTGCGGCCGTCGAAGTCCGTCTCGGAAGCGAGCCGGCCGGCGGCATCGTACGTGTAGGACCAGGTGCCGTGCGGGCCGGTGACCCGGATCAGCCGCAGGTCCGCGTCGTGCTCGAACGTGTGGCGGACGCCGTCGGGCCCGGTGCGGGTGGTGAGCAGGTCGAAGTGCGTGTACTCGAAGCGGGACATCCCGTCGGCCAGGCCGATATGGCTGAGGGGGTTCCCCTCTCCGTCGTACGTCCACGACTCGGTGGCCCCGTCCGGGGCGACACGGCGGGCGAGATTGCCGTCCTCGTCCAGACTGACCCGGGTGACGTTGCCCACCGGGTCGACGGTACGCACGACCCGGCCCAGGGCGTCGCGTTCCAGGCGGGTGGTGCCGCCGGCCGGGTCGGTCACTGCCACCGGCAGCCCCGCGGCGTCGCAGCGCACGATGGTGGTGGCGCCGAGGGCGTCGGTGACGGTGGCCAGCCTGCCTCGGCCGTCGTAGGCGTACCGGGTGGTTACGCCGGCCGGGTCGGTGACGGCGGTGCGGTTGCCGTACTCGTCGAATTCCTGGAGCCAGTGGGCTCCGTCCGGCCCACGGAATTCCGTGGACAACCCCGAGGGGTCGCGCACGGTGCGCAGTTCGCTCCCGTCGGGGCGGGTGACAGCGAGGAGGCGGCCGTTTTCGTCGTGGGTGAAGGCGGTGGTGCGGCCCAGCGGATCGGTGCGGGTCAGGGTGTTGCCGCGGGCGTCGTAGGTGAACCGGGTGGTGTGGCCGAGCGGGTCGGTGGTGGCCACCACCCGGCAGTGGCGATCGATCCGGTGCCGGGTCGTGTGTCCGCCGGCCGTGGTGAGGGTGGTGGTGCGGAGGCCGGTCTCCGGGTCGGGTTCGGTGTAGGTGAGGGTGATCTGGATGTGGCCTGCCTGACCACCCTCGGCGATGACACGGTCGCGGTCGTCGTAGGTGTAGTCGTAGCGGCTGTTGTTGGAGTCGATCCAGGCGGTGACACGTCGGCGGTCGTCGTGGACGAAGGCGGTGGTGGCACCGGACGGTTTGACGACGGCGCTGAGGTTGCCGTCCTCGTAGCCGTAGCGCATCAGCGGCAGGTCCGCCCCGTTCTCTCCAGCGCCCGCCAGGGACAGGGCCGTGATCCGGCCGTCGCTCACGGCGACGACCACCCGCCGACCCGCCGAACAGACCAGGGCGAGCGGGGTGCCGCTTTCGATACGTTCCACCGCCCACCAGTTGCCGTGGCGGTCTTCGACCCGGTCCAGCCAGGCGTCACCGTCGCCGCCGGGTTCGCAGTCGGCCGGGGCGGTGAAGTGCCGGACCAGGCCGGTGCCGGGATCGGTGACGGTGTAGTCGCCGCCCGTGTCACGGGCCAGCAGTGTGCGGGCGGTGCCGGACTCCGGACGGGTCGGGGTGCCTGGGACGGGGTGCGGATAGGGGATCAGGAGGCCGTCGGCGGTGACGTGGACGACGCCGACCACGTCGATCTCCAGGCGCTCGTCAACGGTGGAGGTCCAGGACGGGCCGAGGAATCGGCCTGCCACCAGGCCGGACTCGGTACGGCGGGTGAAGACCAGAGGCAGGGTGCCCGGCAGTACCAGATCGGTCTGGGGCAGGAACATCCGGCCCGAGGCGAGGTCGACCGGGTCGGTGCCGGAGACGACGCGGTGCCCGTCGGGGCGGTTGTGGGTGCCGTCCGGTGCGTCGTCGACCAGCCTGCGGGCCCGGGAGGCCTTGGCCATGTCCGCAGCGAGGCGGACACCCTTGACTGCGGCCCCGCCCCCGCCGGTGGCCACGGTCAGTGCGGCGTCGGGCAGCAGCCGACCGAACCCTTCCGCGGGGTCCTTCATGAAATCGCTGATCATCTGCTTGCCGGTGCCGACCGGGTCGTTGGCGGCAACCACCAGGCCGGCGGCAAGACTGTTGAGGCTGGTGGCGTACTCGGCGGGGTGGGTGATGTTGTACGGGTCCAGCGGGTTGACGCTGCGGACGAAGTTGAGCAGCCCCGCGGTGCCCTTGATGATGCCGCCGCCGACGTGGTCGCCCATGATCTGCAGTTCTTGCAGCCCGTCTCCGAGCTGATCGGCGTACGACGGCTTCTCCGGAGCCGCGTCGCGGGCGGCGCGGACCGCGCTACGGGCGGTCTCCGCGGCGGTGTTCCGCTGTTCGCGGGCCTGGGCAAGGAGTTCCTGTGCGTCCTGCATCAGCGATTTACCCGGGTCGTCGAACGTGGGCGCGGGGCAGGGCGGCAGAGTGCCGGGGTTGCGTTGCTCGGGGGCCTGCGCGTTGTAGCGGTCGACGGCTTTGTTGTAGTCGTCGACCCTCTTGCGGTGGGCGTCGGCCGCGTCCTGGGAGGCCTTGACGCCCGCCTTCCACACGTCGATCGCCGTCTGCGCCTGGTTCTGCGCCCAAGTAACGGTGCCGGCGAACGCCTCCAGCGCGCCGACGGCCTTGGTGCAGGCGTCGGCGGCGTTGTACCACTTGGGCGGCTGAGTGCTCACCGCGGTGCGCAGCGCCTCGGCCGTCTCACCCTTGAGCCGGGCCGGGTCCATGCCCTTGAGACCGTCGCCGGTGCTGTCGAAGGCCTTCTGGAAGGCCTTCAGTCTGGTGGCGGTCGCGGTGATCTCGCTGGGGCTGCCGTAGATCAGCTTGGTCTTGTCCTCGGTCTGCCCGAGGTCCATCTCGTCGACCTCGGCGCCCATCCGGTTGGCGACCGAACGGGACTGCTCGCGCACCCAGTCCGCGCCGGACTCCCAGCCGACGTCGTCCAGCCGGTCCGCGGTCCAGTTGCCCGCGTCCTCGACCCGGTTGCCGACCCACTCGGTGCCGTCCTCGACGAAGTCCTCGACCGAGTCCGGCGTGATGTCGCTGATGAAGTCGCCGATACCCACAGTCAGTTCCCCCCGGACTCACCCTGCTGCTGTTCCTGCTGTTCCTGCTGTGCGCGTTCCTCCGGCGACGGGCCGAAGGTGTCGTCCAGCGCCTGGTCCCACTGGTCGTCGGAGATGCCCAACGCGTCGTTGAGCATCTCCGACTGCCGGCCGCCCCGGCCCTCGGTCAGGACGGTACGGCCGGTGTCCTTCCACGTCTGTTCCATCTCCTCGCCGGCCTTGTCGAACGACTCGGCACTCCAAGAGGACTTCTGCGAACGCTGGGAGTGGGGTGTGCGGGCCCTGGTGCACGACGCCGGCGAGCTGGCGAACCGCCTCGGTCTCGCGGCGGGCACCCTGTGGGAGCACGACCAGTACGTCGCGGGCACCCTCAAGGTGGGCGCCAACTCCCTGTTCGGCGGAAACCCGCACGCCAGCGAGGAGGACATCGCCAAGCAGGGAAGTCGACCGAGAGACCGTGGTGCCCGGCCTCCATCCCGGTCATCGCCAGCTCCGAGAAGCCCTTGCCCATGACCGAGCCGGTCGCGCCGCCGAGTTCACCCAGCTCGTCGATCGTCGCGCCCACGCCCTGCGTGAACTTGGCGACGGACGCCTTGTCGAGATTGATGTCCGTACCGTCACCGCTCACGACCGCGTCCCCTCTCCCGCCTCACCGGCATCGACGGCGACCGCCTCCGCAACGATGCCGACGACCGGCGGGAAGAACATCGAACCGTCCTCCGTGGCGATGTCGACGGCCAGACCGGCCGGCTCGCCCAGCGCGGGCACGATCTCGTCCACGATGCGCGCCCCGAGCAACGCCGCGTACTCCATCGGCTGGTCACCGGGCCCGTGATGCAGGGCGAACCCGGCCAGCGCGGCCTCGTCGGTGAACCCGCAGACCCACCGCACCCCGCCCGAACGCACCGACCACAACCCCCCGTCGGCCACCGGCACCAGCAGCACCGAACGCCGCATCTCACCGACCAGGGCACGGGGATCATCGCCTCCCCATCTCCGCTCGGCGATGCGCTCGGCCAGCGCGGCCTTGGGCTGCTGCACGGTTCCTCCCTGGACGTGAGTCTGGTCGTCAGTCTTTCGTGAGTGACTGATGGCACCGTAGAACAGGACGCCCGGGAGGGTGGGGGCGGTTCTCGTGAGGGTCTGCTCGGGGCCGACTGGTCTCGCGGCGGGCTGACCACCAAGGTCATCTCGCTTGCGCCGGCCGGGGCCTGCCTCTGGCCTTCGTCGTCACGCCGGGGAACGTGCTTCGCCCGTCTCAGGCAGTTCAGGGCGATCGCGACCCGCTTCGACGAACTCGCCGCCCGCTACCGAGCCGGCCTCCACGTCGCCTCACTCGTCCTCTGGCTCCGCAAACCTCTCCTCGGCCGAGCGCGCCGCCGGTGTGGATGACGCCTCGGCCGCCGAGCGGATCGCCCGGGTGTCGGCGCGTTCGGCCCGGACGTGGCTGCGGGTGGCGCGTTCGAAGGAGCGAGCGGCGGCACCAAGTTCGGCGCGGGTGGCGGCCGGAGAGGTCTGGGCGACCGCGTCCAGGAGTTCGCCGACTCCGACGAGTTGGGCTGCGGCATCGTCGTCGTCGCTGTCCAGGTGGATCGCGGCGCGCTCGGCGATCCCGGTCGCATGATCGGCGAACGCCGCCGCACCCTTCCTGAACGGCTGTTCAGCTGGTCAGGAAGGAGGTCACACGGGTTCGCAGAGCCCGACGCCAGTCCCACCCCGCAGTGCGGTGAACGGGAGAACACAGCCACCCTCAAAGTCGAGGAGCCTACGGCTACACCGGTGCCGGAAGGTGTGTGCAGTGCCGCTACGGCGCAGGCAACGACAACCGGTGGCGTCACGTCGGCTGAAGAAGCGGCTGACACGAGACGCTGTCGACGTGGTCGGATAGCTTGTCACTGAACCAGTACGGCACATCTCGCCCGGCGGCCCGATCTAAGGAATGACGTGCAGGCTACGCCACTCAGCCCCGAAGATCCGGCACAGATCGGCGGTTTCGAACTGTTGGGCCGGATCGGGCAGGGTGGGATGGGGCAGGTGTACCTGGGCGAATCGCCCGGTGGCGAGCCCGCCGCGGTGAAGGTCATCAAGCCGTCGGTCGTTGATTCGACCTCCCGACTGCGCTTCTCGCAGGAGATCGAGATCCTGAAGACCGTCTGGGGGGCGCGGGTCGCACAGCTCCTCGACGCGGACGCGGACGCCGAGCAGCCGTGGCTGGCGACCGCGACACCCACCAGCGCATCTACAAGAACCAGGTGACACTCGGCAGCCTCGGCATCAGCATCCGCGGCCGGTCCGCGAAGCTCAGCCTCAGCTACCGGACGACACGGCAGATCCTCCGTTCCGCGCTGGAGGTGCTGGGCGAGGAGACCTACGACGACCTCGACGGCAGCTCGGAGACCCTTGCCGGGTACCGTTCCGTGCTCAGCGGCGGCGCGCCCGGAATGCACTCGTACCCCGACTGGCAGTCGGAGCGTGAGGCGATCGCCGCACACATCCTGGCCTGGGACGCCCATCCGGACGAGCGGATCGCGCACGAGCAGGTCGCCATCTGCGTCCCCACCAACCACATGGCGAGAGAACTGGGGATCACGCTCGGGGAACACGGCGTCCGGGCCTTGGAGATCGGCGCCGACGGCGCCCGGGGCGAGCCCGGCATCCACATCGGGACGATGTTCCGGTTCAAAGGGCTGGAGTACCAGCGGATGATCATCGCTGGGGTCAGCGACGGTCTGGTCCCCCGCGAACACGTGAACCAGCTGTTGCGGACTGACCCGGCCCGCTACCGCAGGGATGCTCAGCGGGCGCGATCCCTGCTGTTCGTGGCGGCGACGCGGGCGCGTGACAGCCTCGACATCTTCTGGCACGGTACGCCGAGCCCGTTCCTGCGCCGCCTTCTCTCCTGACGCGGGATGCGGGCCCCCTCCTGCTGGAGCCAACGCGTAGCTCGCCGGTCACCGGCCGACCTCGGAGTCGAAACAAGTCGGAACAGCGCCGCGCGATCTACCAGGTCGGAGCGGGCCGCCATGGGTGGGCGGTTCCCGTGACTCGGCGCGGGGCGACCCCGCTGTCACAGTTCGGCGCCGACCGTGATGGGGCAATCCTCGCCGGCCCGCTGGATCGCCGCCTCGACGGCCGCCCCGACCCGGTCGGCGAGCAGTCCGAGGGTGGTGACGGCGTCGGTGAGGGCCGCGAGGTGGGGGTCGGCGGACGAGGCGCCCAGAGGCTGGGTGCGGGCGTGTGCCGCCTTCACCTCGGTCCAGCGGGTGGTCTGTTCGGGGGTGAGGGTGCCTCGGAGTTCGGCCAGTTTCAGGAGGTTGGCCTCGGCGCCGGTGGTGAGGGTCTGGGCCTCGGCCGTGTAGTGGTCGTCGATGAGGGCGGCCAGTTCGGCGCCGTTCATGACGGGCTGGATGCGCTGGGCGATCTTGTTCATGTTGCGGTAGGAGCCCTGGAGCCGGAAGGGCGGCTCGGTGCGGGTGGCGTCGGACCGCGACGCGGAGGCGATGTACGCGGCGTTCACGGCCAGGACCGTGTCGCGTGCCGTGAGCAGGTGGCGCAGTACCGCCAGGGTCCGCTCCAGCTCGGCCGGGGCGTACGGGTGGGTCAGGTGGTCGGCGCGGGCCGCCGGGTCGCCCTCGGCGAGGCGGGTCAGCAGGTCGAGGTCGGTGCGGTCGCGGTCGGCGAGCGGGGCGAGGACCGGGTTCGACGTCAGCGCGTTCTCGATGAAACTGAGGGCGAAGGCGTTTTCCCTGCCGGTCAGGACGTCGCCGAGGTTCCAGACGTCGGCGCGGTTGGCGAGCATGTCGGGGACGTGGAAGCGGCCGCCGGACTCGGTGTAGGGGTTGCCCGCCATGCAGACGGCGAACCGCTTTCCGCGCAGGTCGTAGGAGTGCGGTTCGCCGTTCCGTACGCCTTCGATGCGCCGGGTGGCGTCGCACAGCGGGATGAACTTCTGGAGCAGCTCGGGCGAGGTGTGCTGGATGTCGTCCAGGTGGAGCAGGGTGTTGTTGCCGGTCGCCAGCGCGAAGTTGATCTTCTCGACCTCTTGGCGGGCGGTGGCGTCGGGGGCCTCGGCCGGGTCGAGGGAGGTGACGCCACGGCCGAGTGCCGGGCCGTCGACCTTGACGAGGATCAGGCCGAGGCGGTCGGCGACGTACTCCATGAGCGTCGTCTTGCCGTATCCCGGCGGGGAGATGAGCAGGAGCAGGCCGCCGGTGTCGGTGCGCTTGGTGTCGCCGGTGGTGCCCAGCTGCTTGGCGAGGCTGTCGCCGATCAGCGGCAGGTACACCTCGTCGATGAGCCTGCTGCGGACGAACGCCGACATCACGCGCGGCCGGTGGTCGTCCAGCCGGATCCGGGTGCGCTCGGCGGCCACGAGTGCGGTGCGGCGTCGCTGGTAGTCGCGGTGGGCGGGAACCTCCACTGCCCTGAACCGCCGTGTGCGGGCGAGGAGTTCGTCGACGCGGACGGTGAGTGTCCCTCCGCTGACGCGCGGGTGGGCGCCGAGCAGCCCTTCGACGGTCTCGGTCAGGGGCGCTTCCCACTCGTGGCGGGCCAGTTGCGGGCACAGCTCGGCGGCCACCGCCTCGGCCAGGTCGCCGGGGGTGACGTCCGCGCCGGTGGCGGAGGTGTACGCCGACAGCCACGCCTCGACGAGCTGCTCGCGGGCGGTCAGGTCGTCGAGGGCGGCGAGGTCGTCGTCGTAGGCGGACGTACCCACCGTGCGGCGGAACTTGTCGAGGAGGGTGCGGGTGCCGGAGCTGATGACGAAGCCGTCGGGGCCGCTGGTCAGTTCCTCCAAGAGGTATGTGGCGGCGGCATCGGCGAGCGGGCCGTCGATCGCCTCCGCCAACTCCCGCTCCAGGTCGGCCATCGCGGGGGCCAGACCGAAGGTGTCGCGGGCGCGGGCCAGGGACCTCGCACGGCGGGTCCACTGCTGGCGGGCTTCCGCGGTCGTGCCGTGGGCCCAGAACAGCTGGGCGACGGCGCGGGCGGCGGGTTCGTGGCGCAGTGGGCCGGCGCCTTCGTACAGGCGCAGGAGTGCGGCGAGGATCAGGGTGGCGTCGTGGTCGTGGACGCCGCGCTCGTGGCCTTCGTCGTACGCCTCCTGGGCCGCCCGGCGGACCAGGGCGGGGAGGTCGGCGGCTGCGAGGGCCGCCGGGCCGTGCTCGTCGAGCAGTCGCGCGGCGAGGTGTTCGGCGCGGTAGACCTCGGGTGATTCCGAGGGGAGCGGCCGGTTCCAGTACGGGCGGGTGGTGGCGAATTCGGGGTCGGTGACCGGTGAGCGGTAGTCGGTGCCTGTGAGGGTGAAGGCGAGGCTCTCGCCGTGCGGGACCAGGGTCAGGGCGAGCGGCTGGGTGTTGACGGCGAAACGGTGGGTGCCCAGGCGCAGGGTTCGGCCGTCGTCCGTGTACAGGTCGGTGCGGTCGCGCAGGGCCCGGAGGGCTTCCTGACGGGCGGACTTGAGGCGGCCGTCGAGTTCCTCCGCGCGTACCTGGTCGCCCAGTTCGCGCAGTTCGCCGCCGATGCGGCGGATCTTGGCCGGCATCGGGTCGGAGGTGAAGTACGTGGCGACGGCGTCCGCGTCGGGGAGGGCGGCGGCACGGCGGGTGACCGTCGTCAGGACGCGGAGCGCCGATTCGGCGAGGCGTTCTGTGCGGCGGGAGCGGGCGTCGGCGAGGGTCTGCTTGCGGGCGGTGAACACCTCGTGGACCTCGTCGCGTTTGTCCGCGAGGTCGCCGAGGAAGTCGTCGGACTCGGTGAACCGGGATTCCAGGTTCTCCACCTGCACCAGCAGGCGGGCGAGTTGCTCGTCGCATGCGTCGGGGCTGTCGGCGGCGGCGAGAGCGCCGGTGACGGCCTGTCCGAGCAGGGCGAACTCGGCGGCGAACTCGGCGCGTCCCTCGTGCTCCAGGAGTTCGCGACGGCGGCCGTCGAGGCGGGCGCGGGCGCGGTTGACGCCGCCGAGGACGTCGGCGACGCGCTCCAGGACGGCCGTACGGACGGTGGCGTCGCCGATGTCGAGGCCGGCGACGATCTCGGTCACCGTGCGCAGTCCGTCGGCGAGTTCGTCGAGTCGGGCGGTGAGGGGTGCGGCCTCGGCGACGGTCGTGATCGTCTCGGCGTCGGCGACGAGCCGTTCGACGTCGGCGTGGTGGCCGGCGAACGCGTCCTCGCGGGAGAGATGGGCCACCGCCCGCTGCCCGAAGGTGTCGAGGTCGGACTCCAGGTCGGTGGCGAGTTCGTCGATGCGGGCGGTGTCGGCGTACCGCAGATCCTTGAGGGTGAGCAGGTGGCCTTGTGCGTGCCGGAGTTCGGTGAGGCCGGTGACCCAGGCGGCTGCTTCGCGCGGGGCCTCGCCGCGCAGGCGTCGTACGATCGCGGCGGCGCGGCCCGTTGCCTCGGTGAGGGCGTCGGCGGCCCGGCGGGTGAGGGTCTGGACGGTCTCGAACTCGCCGAGGACCTGTTCGGCGGTGGCCCGGACCTGCTCCAACGGTTCGCGCAGGTCGCCGAGTTCGGGATCGCCCAGCCAGTGGTGGGAGTCCGCCGTGCGAACGCAGGCGGCGGTCAGCGCTCCGTAGACCTCGCTGGTCGGCGTGGTTTGCGCCACAGCGCCGGCGACGGACAGGCAGTCGGAGATGGCGCGTACGAGGTCGGCGTTGCCGACGCGGGCGAGCGGTCCTGCGCCGAGGGGACGGTCGGCGTCGTGGGTGTCGGAGACGTACGGGGAGTTCCACAGCTGGAGCGGGTGGACGCGCTGCGGCTCGTCGGCGTCGGCGCGCAGGACCATGAGCGTGCCGTCGTCGAAGAGGGCCCAGCCGTGGCAGGTCAGCGGGGTGGCGACCTCTTTGCGGATCACGTTGTACGGCAGCAGCAGGCTGCGGCCCTCCACGCCTGCGTGGTAGGCGAAGAGGACGTCCTCGCCGTTGGGTGAGCGCAGCTCGCCCTCGAACTCCAGGCCCGCGGTGTCGAAGTCGTACGTCTTGTGGGTGCCGGTGGCCAGGCAGTAGCCGCCGGGGAACACGATGCCCTGGTCCTCGGGCAGGCGGCGGCAGGCCCGGCCGATGCCGTCGAGGCGGACGACGGTCCTGGTGAGGGTGTTGAAGACGAGGTAGCGGTGGCTGTCCTCCTTGTAGGGGAGGATGTCCAGCAGGATCAGGGCGCCCACGCGCGCGTACGCGATGTCCGCGTCGGCGAGGGACTGCAGGGGTTCGGCGACCGGCTCGGAGTGGATGCCCTCGCCGGTCTCGGTGTCGTCCTCGATCTTGACGGTCAGGGTCCCCGCGAGGGTCTCGACGAACACCTCGCCCTCGATGGAGACGTGCGGGTGGCGGCCGAGGACGTGGTCCTCGCGGGTGGTCCGGGTCCACGAGAAGTCGTGCGAGGGCGGGAAGACGTGGTCGCGGTCGCCGCGCGCGTCCAGGAACGTCACGGGAGCGTCGTCGGGAAGTGCCCAGCGCAGCACACGGATGTCGCCGGCCTTCTCCCCCGTCCGGAACACGGCCAGCAACCTGCCGTCCAGGCGGCGCAGTCGGAGAAGGCGGGCCTGCCGGTAGTAGCGGTGGAGCGCCGTGAACTCGCGGACGAAGCCGGGGTCGTCGAGGAGGCCGGGCACGGCGTCGTCGGGCAGCCGGTTCAGGTCACGGTCGTGCAGCGCGAAGACGTCGCCGACGGTCGTCCCGGGGCCCCGGCCGGGGACGGCGTTGTGGCCGAAGAGCAGGGCGTCACCGACGGCGACGAGGTCGCGGGGCACGCAGGAGTGCTCGGTGCGCAGCCGCCCGGTGCCGGCGAGTTCGAGCCGGGAGGAGCCGAACTCCGCGGTGCGGCGGGCGTTGAGCGCCTCGGCGCGGCGGGTGAGTTCGGCGGCCTGCGCGGTGAGCCGGTCGCGCAGCACCTCGTACGTGCCGGTGTCCAGGCCGGTGGTCATGGGGTCCCTCTCGAAGGTCGGAGAAATGACGTGGTCCGGAGCTGCCCTCCCCTGTGCGGCAGCTCCGGACCACGGTCCGGGTCGGGCCGTGGGCGGGCCAGGCCCCCACGACGCCGGTCAGGATGCGGTTGCCGAATCCCGTTCCAGGCCGGCGATCGGCAGATTCGGGACAGCGACACGCCGTGGAACCTGCGGATCGCGGGCCCGAATCTGCCGATCGGCTCCGGCTGTGCGCGTCCGGCTGTGCGCGTCTGGCTGTGCGCGGTCGTCGGTCCGCGTCCGCGTCCGGCTGTGCGCGGTCGTCGGTCCGCGTCCGCGTCCGGCTGTCCGTGGTCGTCGATCCGCGTCCGCGTCCGGCTGTCCGCCGTCCGTGGTCGTCGGCCCGCGTCCGCGCCTCCGCGGTCGTCTGTCCGCGTCCGGCTGTCCGCCTCCGCGTTCGTCCGGCCGCGTCCGCCGAGCGGATTCGTCGATGGCGTCCGCCGGTCAGGGCCGGGGGCTGCCGTTGACCGCGGCGAGCGGGGTGTCCGCGAGGCCCAGCTCGCCGGCCCTGTCCAGGAGTTGGCGCAGCGGGCCGGCGTCGGCTCCGCCGTGGTCCATGAGCTTCATGAGCAGGGCGGACACGGTCAGGTTCTGCACGTCGGCCGTGGAGACGGAGCCGAGGATCCGGCTCAGGTCGTCGGTGAAACTCGACGTGCCGTCCAGCCAGGGCTTCGCCAGCGCCTGCGCGGTCTCGGAGTGCTGCATGAAACCGTCGACGCCCTTGCCGAGCGCGATGGAGGACATCAGCCGGTCGAAGAAGACGGACTCCCCGCCGACGATGTTGATGTCGGCGTTCTCCAGCCCGGTGGCGAGGACCGTGGCCTGCGCCTCGGCGACCTGCCGCTGCACGTCGAGGCCCGCGAGGCGGATCTCCTTCTCGGCCTCCAGGCGCAGCCGGTACTCCTCGTGACCGCGGGACGCGTCGTCGAGGGCGGCCATCGCCGCGGCCTTCTCGGTGAGGCCGGCGGCCTCCGCCTTGAGCTTCTCGCCGATGCCCTCGGCGTCGGCGAGCGCCTTGGCCCTGGCACCCTCCGCCTCGGCCCGCATGCGTGCGGCGGTCGCCTCGGCCTCCGCGCGGCCCGCCTTCTCGATGACCTCGGCCTCCTTGTCGCGGACCTGCACGACCGCGAGACCTTCGGCCGCGTTCTCGGCCTGGACGCCCTCGGCGAGCCGCAGCTTGGCCCGCGCGTCGAGGTCGGCGCTCTTCAAACGGGCTTCGGCCAGGGTGAGTTCCTCGGCGGCGCGGTGCACGGCGGCCTGTTCCGCAGCCTCCGCGGCCTTGATGTCCTTGACGAGCAGTTCCTGCGCCTTCGCCTCGGCGCCGATGATCACGGTCTGCCGCTGCCGCTCCGCCTCCTCCACCGCCCGCAGCTTCTTGATGGACTCCTCCTGCTCGGCGACCGTACGGTCCACTGCGACGCGCTCCCGGACGACCTCGGCGATGTTGCGCTTCTCCGCCTCGACCTCCTTCTCCGCGGCGATCCGCGTCAGCTGCGTCTCCCGGTCACGGGCGATGACTTCGAGGAGCCGGTCCTTCTCGATGCGCTCGTTCTCCACGGCGATGACCCGCTCGCGGTTCTTCTGCGCGACCACGACCTCGCGGGCCTGGTTCTCGCGCTGGACACCGAGGTGTTCCTCGGTCTTCAGGAACGCAGACTGTGCCCGCAGCCGCTCCTCCTCCACGACCCGCGCGGTCTCGGCCTCCTCCCTGGCCCGTACGGTCTCGATCTCCCGCCGCTGCTTGATCTCGGCATCGGCCTGCCGGCGCTCCAGCTCCAGGATGGCCTCGCGGGCGTCGACGTTCTGCCGGGTGATCTCCTTCTCCTCGTGGCGCTGGAACTCGTTGGTGCGGACGTGCTCCACGGCGGTCAGCTCGGTGATCTTCCGGATGCCCTGGGCGTCTAGGACGTTGGCCGGGTCGAGCTGGGTGAGCGGCGTCTGCTCCAGGTAGTCGATCGCCGCGTCCTCCAGGTGGTAGCCGTTGAGGTCGACGCCGATGACCTCGATGATCCGGTACCGCAGTTCCTCACGCTTGGTGTACAGGTCGGTGAAGTCGAGCTGCTTTCCGACGGTCTTGAGGGCCTCGGAGAACTTCGCGTGGAACAGTTCCTGGAGCGTTTTCTGGTCGCTGGCCCGCGCGGTGCCGACGGCCTGGGCGACCTTGATGACGTCCTCGACGGTCTTGTTGACCTTCACGAAGAACGAGATCCGGATGTCGGCGCGGATGTTGTCCTGGCAGATCAGCCCGTCCTTGCCGGCCCGGGTGATCTCGATGGCCTTCACCGAGATGTCCATCACCTCGGCCTTGTGCAGCACCGGCAGGACGACCTGCCCGGTGAAGGTCACGTCGACCTTGCGCAGCTTGGAGACGATCAGCGCCTTGCCCTGCTCCACCTTGCGGAACAGTCGTGAGAGGGCGAGCAGGGCGAGGCAGACGGCGACGAGCACGCCGACGCCCACGATCATGGCAGTCATGGCATACGTCCTTGAGGCGTAAGGGAGTTGAGCATGAGGAGGAGAGAGGCCGCAGGTGGGCCGGATCCGGCGGCGGAACGACTCGAACGGCTTGGCTCAGGCGGCTGACCCGGGCAGCGACTCGGGCGGCTGACTCGGACGGCGTGGCTCAGAGGGCGCGGCTCAGGCTGCGCGACTCGGACGGCGTGACTCGGACGGCGTGACTCGGACGGCGTGACTCGGACGGGCGTGACTTCGCGGCCGGGGCGCGGCGTCACGCTGTCGCGGCCCGTCCCGCCGGGAATCGCCCCGCCGGGAATCGCCACGCCGGGGATCTCGGTCGTCGGCGGCGCACGGCCATGGCCCAAAACCGTCGCCCGCCCGAGCCCCGCCCGGCACAGCCGGCTCAGGCGGCACGGCCGGCTCAGGTCGCACGGACCCGCGCGGCCCGGACACGGACGGCACAGACGGGTCAGACGGGTCAGGCGGCCGGGACACGGACGGCACGGACGGCACGCCCCGCTCAGGCGGCGCGGACACGGGCGGCACAGGTTCGTCGGGGAAGAGGGGGTGCAGCGGCCGTACGAGCACGCGGGTCGTGGCCCAGGCGGCCAGGACGGCTCCCCCGGTCACGACCGGGCGCAGCAGCAGTCCGGTGACCGGTCCCAGGGGCGCGAACTCGGCCACCAGGACCGTCGTGCCGACAGCCGACGACCAGGCGAGCACCGTCAGGAGGGAGAAGGCGACGGTCACGGGCACCCCGCTCAGGTGCCATGCCCGCAGGTCCACGTCCGTGTCGAAGCTGCCAACGGCGGCGAGGCCCAGGGCTGCCAGGAGCCAGAAGCAGGCGACCACGACGAGGGCCGCGGTGAGCAGGATCGTGGGCAGGCCTGTGGCCGCTGCCAAAAACGTGCGCATCTCCCCCGGTCCCCTCTCCGTCCGCGGCATGGATCACTCGTCGTTCCGCCGGGCAGGGCCCGTACGGGCTCCGATGCCGGACCGGCCCCTGCCGGTGCCCGGCATCGGATTCACCCGCCGTGCTCCCCACGAGCCATGGTGCACGGCGAGGCCCTACAAACGCATTGCCGGTTTCCGGCAGTGTTGACTAGGGTCTTCATGCCGGTGACCGCCAGGAAAGCGTCAACGGCACACCGAGAGGCCGGGGGCGATATGACGGAGCGGCAAGTTCCGGAGCGGTATCTGAGCGGTTACGCCGAGATCCTGGCCGAGGTGTCGGCCACCGGGCGCCGCCTCACCCGGGACGAACTGGCCTCCCGCCGCGCCCTGGGCGAGCTGGCCGCCGAGGCGGGCCACGGGCTGCGCGCCCTCGTCAGCGCGCACCTGACCGCCGCCCGCGCGGCCTGGCCGAGGACGCCCGGCCCCGCCGACGACGCGCTCGCCGCCGTGCACCAGGCCGTCGACGCCTTCGCCGAGGGCTACGAACGTGCCCAACTCCTCGCCGTCCGCCAGGAGGAGGCCGCCCGCCGGGAGTTCATCGACGACCTCCTCTACGGCCGCAGCGACCTCGGCCGCCTCGCCGAGCGCGCGGAACGCTTCGGGCTGCGCCTCTCGCACGCGCACGCCGTCGCCGTCGCGCAGGGTCCCGACGCCTACGACGAGGGCGCCCCGGTGCCCCGGCAGGTGGAGCGCGCGCTCATCGCCCGGTTCGGCGACCGCAGCGTGCTGCTCACCACCAAGGACGGCCGGCTGCTGTGCATCGCGCCGGGCAACCAGGACGAGGTCCTCACCTACTTCGCCAAGCAGGCGCACGCCGCCACCGACGGCGGCCGGGTCGCCATCGGCCGCCCCCAGCCGGGTCCCGGCGGTGTCGTCCAGTCCTACGAGGAGGCACTGAACGCCCTCGAACTGGCCGAGCGGCTCGACCTGGACGAGCCGGTGCTGCACGCCGCCGACCTCCTCGTCTATCCGGTCCTCACGCGCGACCGGCAGGCCATGGCGGACCTCGTCGTCGTCACGCTGGGGCCGCTCACCACGGCCCGCGGCGGCGCCCAGCCCCTCCTCGACACGCTCACCGCGTACTTCGACTCCGGCTGTGTCGCCGCCGAGGCCGCCCGCCGCCTCACCCTCAGCGTGCGTGCCCTGACCTACCGTCTGGAACGCATCCACAAACTCACCGGCGCCAACCCGGCCGACCCGGCGCACCGTTACATGCTCCAGACGGCCGTGATCGGGGCCCGGCTGCTGGACTGGCCGGCCCAGGAGATCTGACGGGGCCGCCGCACCCCGGCCGGGACGGACGGGGTGCGGCGGCCTGATGGCGCGTCAGGCGGCAGTACTCCTGTTAGGGCGTCTTCTTGATGGCGTCGACGATCGCCCGCTCCATGACGGCGCTGGTGTGGGTGACCGTGCCGGGCCTGATCAGCGCCTCGTCTCCGGTCCTCTTCTCCACCTGGACCCTGCGCTCGCCGAGGAAGCGGTAGGTCTTCCTGTCGAAGATCCACTCCTCCCGCTGCCCGCTGGTCTCGTCCAGCCGGGCGACCGCCACGCCGGTCCGGCCGACCGCGTCCACGGCGTCCTGGACGACGACGACTCCGGGGATCTTCGCGGCGGTCCGGAAGAGGGCGGAGTACAGCTCCGCGGGCGGGTAGCTCTCGCCGAGGAGGTCGCCGATGGTGGTGAAGGCCTCCTGGTCCGGGGAGTTCCCGTGTCCCTCGGTCTCCTTGTAGATCTTGGCGAGGAGCGCGTCGGGGTCGGTGGTCAGGCGCGTCAGGTAGTCGTACGAGGGACTGTTGAGGTAGGCCTCGGGGGTGTTGCCCTGCTCGTCGGGCAGGCTCAGGGTCTCGCCCTCGGGGCTGTCGTTGACGGCCGGGTCGATCAGCCAGCCCTGGGTGCCGTCCGGGGACCTCCACACCTGGCGGCGGTGCAGTGCGTGGGAGGCCAGGGTGGTCTTGTCGTCGACGGTCTTCAGGTAGGTGTCGGCGGTCTTGGACTCGACGTAGACGAACTGGCCGGGCTTGACCTCCGGGTGGGAGGCGTCTGCCGCCGCCAGCGAGATCCGGTCGAGGAGCTGCGGTACGCCCTTGGTGCTCGCGGCGCCGACCGTGGTGGTCAGGACCGGTCCGTCGGCGAGACCCGGGCCCCCGGCCTCGCGGCCGGAGGTGAGCACGGCGGCCACGACCGACGCGGCCACGACGGCCGCCGTCGCGGGCAGGGTGATCGCCGGGCGCGGCAGCCGCAGCCACCACGCCCTGGCCGGAACCGGGGCAGGGGCCGCTGCCGGGGCCGTCGTGCGCTCTTCCTGGTGGATCTGGGCCATCAGACGCTCCTTGTGGAACTGGTGACGGCCCGGCGGCAGGTCACGCGCCGTCCGGGAGAGGAGCGTGCTGTCCTCTTCCCGCTCGGCCGGACTCTGCCGGGGCGTGTTCGCGTTCATCGGTTTCCTCCCTGCGCGGGCCGGACCACGGGTGCGTGGTCATCTCTTGTCTGTCGGCCGGGGCGGTCGCCTTCCCGTTTTCCGCGGGGAATCTTCCGCGCCGTACCTGCCCCGGCGCCTGCCGCTGGAGCCGTCGCGGGACCCGTCGGGGCGTCGTCGGTGAGTGCGCGCAGCTTTCCGCGTGCGCGGGACAGGCGGGAGGCGACGGTGCCGACCGGGATCCCGAGGGCCTGCGCGGCTGCCTCGTAGTCCAGCCCCTCCCCCAGGCACAGCGCGACGACCTCGCGCTCCGGACGGCGCAGTCCGGCCAGTGCGGTCAGGGCCCGCGCGAGGAGCCGGCGGTCGTCGACCCGGCCGGCCACCTCCTCGGCGTGGTCGGGCACCGACAGCTCGGCCGCCGCGGCCGCGTTCGCCGCCGCCCGGTACCGGCGGTTGCTGCGGTAGTGGTTGCGGGCGGTGTTCGTGGCGATCCCCAGCAGCCACGGCCGTAGGGAACCGCCCTCGGGGTCGACCCTGTCGCGCAGCCGCCACGCCTCCATGAACGTCGCTGCCATGACGTCCTCGGCCGTCGACCAGTCGGCGGTCAGCCGGAAGGCATGGTTGTAGACCGCCTTCGCGTAGCTGTCGAACAGCTCCGCGAAGGCGGTGGGATCCCCGGCCCGGACCCGGGTACGCAGATGAGTGCTCACCTCCATGAGCTGTCCGGCACCGCCCACCTCCTTCCCGTGACCTGCGTCACAGCAACTGTGGTCATCGGCGGCGTTCCTGGAGGACGACGGCCAGGGGTGTCGCCGTGAACATGGAGGAGTACGTTCCCACGGCGAGGCCGATGAGCAGGGCCAGGGCGAAGTCGGTGAGGGAGTCGCCGCCGAACCCGGCCAGCGCGGTGAGGATGAGCGCGGCGCCCGTCCCGGTGTTGACCGTGCGGGGCAGGGTCTGCTGCAGTGCCCGGCCGGCGATGTCGCGGAAACGGGTTTCGCGCGCCTTGTCCGCGTGCCGGGTCGGTTTGGTCAGTTCCCTGAGGCGGTCGAAGACGACCACGGAGTCGTTGACGGAGTAGCCGATGACGGTCAGGAGCGCGGCCAGGAAGACACCGTCGACGGGTTTGCCGAGCCAGGCGAAGACGCCGACGAGGATCACGATGTCGTGGGCGAGGGCGGCGACGGCGGCCGTGCCGAGCAGCAGGCGGAACCGGGCCGCGAGATAGACGAGTTGGGCGCCGAGGGCGACGGCGAGGGCGATGAGCGCGCCCCGGCGCAGTTCCTTGCCGAGGCTGGGGCCGATGGTCTCGTCGCGGAGTCTGTCCGCGCGGCTGGTGAGATCGCCGACGGCCGCGCCGACCGCGTTCGCCTGCGCGGTGGTCAACTGGCCCGTCCGGACGGTGAGTCTGTTCTCCCCGGAGGTCTGCACGACGGCGTGCGGGAAGCCCGCGTCGGCGAGGGCGGCGCGGGCCCGGTCGGGGTCGACGGGGGTGGCGGTGGCGTACTCGACCTGACGGCCGCCGGTGAACTCGATGCCGAAGTCGAGGCCGCGCAGGGCGATTCCGGCGCCGGCGAGGACGAGTGCGGCGGCGGAGGCGGCCAGCCATCGGCGGGGGTGCCGCATCAACCGCGGGTTCCTGCGCGCGAGCCGGTCGCGGACGGCGCCGGTGTGCGCGATGCCCGTGAGGTGGGGACGGCGCCGCAGGCCGGGGCGGGCTACGGCGAGGTCGGCGAGTGCGCGGGTGATGACCAGGGCGCTGACCATGGAGGCGAGGACGCCGATGCCGAGGGTGACGCCGAAGCCGCGGACGGGTCCTGAGGCGAGCAGGAACAGCAGTGCGGCGGCGATCAGGGTGGTGATGTTGGAGTCGGCGATCGCGCTGAGGGCGTTACGGAATCCGGCGGCCAGCGCCGAGCGCGGGGTGGGCCGGTGGTGGGCCGCGTACTCCTCCCGGGCGCGCTCGAACACGAGCACGTTGGCGTCCACCGCCATGCCGATGGCCAGGACGAATCCGGCGAGGCCGGGGAGGGTGAGGGTGGCCCCGAGGGCGGCCAGGGCGGCGTAGGAGATGAGGCCGTAGCAGACGAGTGCGACGGCGGCGAGGACGCCGAGGATCCGGTAGACGGCGATGACGAAGAGGGCGGTCAGCGTGCTGCCGACGGCGGCGGCCCAGACGCTGGCCGTGATGGCCTGCGCGCCCAGGGTGGGGCCGACGGTGCGCTGCTCCACGGTCTCCACCGGTACGGGCAGGGCGCCGCCGTTGACGAGCAGGGCGAGCTCGCGGGCCTCGCCGTCGTCGAAGGCGCCGTTGATCTGCGTGGAGCCGCCGCCGATGCCCGTGCCGCAGCTCACCGAGGGGTCGACCTGGGGTGAGGAGATGATCCTGTCGTCCAGGACGATGGCCACCCGGCGGGCCGGGTCGCCCGCCGGCCGGCAGGCCGCCTCACCGGTCAGGCCGGCCCAGCGGTCGCGGCCGGCGTCCTTGAATTCGACGGTGACGTGCCAGCCCGCGCCGCTCTGCGGGTCGAACCGGGCTGCGGCCTCCTCGACGTCCTTGCCGGTCAGCATGGCCGCGTCGAGGCGCAGGAGCTGTCCGGACTCGTCGGGCAGGACGGGTGGACCGGAGGGATCGGGCCGCGGTCCGGCCGCGGCATCGGCGGCGGTGGCGTCGGCAGCGGTGGCGGTGGCGTCGGTGGCGGTGCCGAGGACGTGGTGGAAGCTGAGCCGGGCCGTGCGGCCCAGCACCTCGGCAGCTTCCGCCGGGTCCTGCACGCCGGGCAGTTCGACGACGATCCGGTCACTGCCGGAGCGGACGATGGTGGGTTCGGCGACACCGAGCGCGTCGACGCGGCCGCGCAGCACCTCCACGGTGCGGTCGACGGTGTCCGGGCCGGCGTCGTCGCCGGCGGTGGGGCGGGTCTCGAGCACGATCTGGGTGCCGCCGCGCAGATCGAGCCCGAGATGGACGGGCACGCTCATGGCGACGTACAGGGACAGGGCGACGATGGCGAGAGCGAGCAGCCCTCGGATGCGCTGGGCGCGGGTCAAGCGGGCCTCCGGCAGGCATGCCGCGTCCACGGGGGACCGCGGCAGAGGAATGGGAACGTCAGATGCCTGGCGGAAGCGGCGGGGCGCGCAGCGGGTGCCCGTCCGCCGGTCGCGGGCGGACGGACAAGGGTACGGCCGTCGGCGGCGCCGGGATTCCCGGCGGCAGGAGTTCGGCCGGATGCCGGGGTACGAGCGTGGCGGGGGCGGGCGGTGCGGGGAGGTCGCCGTGGACGCGGACCGCGGCCGTGCGGACGGCGGGCTGCGCGTCGTCGGCGGCGGGAGCACCGCTCGCCCGCGCGGACACGGAGACGGACCCGGTGACGGTGTCCGGGGTGTGGAAGCCGTCGTACGCGGGCGGTGCGAGGAGGCTCGTCAAGGCGACGAGGAGGGCGACGAGCAGAGCTGCCGCCGTCGCCCCAGGACGGGGGCCGGGACGCGTGGCGCGTGTCAAGTCCCGTCCCCCTCTCCTGCGTTCAGTCGTCGTCTGCGTGCGGGCGGTCGCCGTGCGGGCGTCTTCGGGCGGGTCGTTCCCGGGCGGGGGTTTTCGGGCGGGCCGGTTCAGGGTTCGATGAGGCCCGCGCGGATGGCGTACCGGGTGAGTTCCAGCCGGTCGCGCATGCCGAGTTTGTGCAGGAGGTTCGCCCGGTGCCGGTGGACGGTCTTGATACTGATGAAGAGCGTATCGGCGATCTCCTTCGAGGAGTTGCCCTCCGCGACAAGTTTCAGGACTTCCTCCTCACGCGCGGTCAGCAGCCGGTCCGGGGGTTCCTCGCCGTGGCGGACGCGGTCGAGATAGTTGCGTACGAGGGCGGTGACCGCGCCGGGATAGAGGAAGGGTTCGTCGCGCACGGCGGCCCGGCAGGCGGCGACCAGGTCACGGTCCGCCACGGACTTGAGCACGTATCCGCCTGCCCCGGCCTTCAACGCCTGGAAGAAGTACTGCTCGTTGTCGTGCATCGTCAGCATCAGGATGCGCAGTCCCGGTTTCAGCGCGGCGAGTTCACGCGCCGCCTGGAGGCCGGTCATCCGGGGCATCGCGATGTCCAGCACGGCCAGGTCGATGTCGTGGGTCCGGGCCAGGGCGATGGCCTCGGCGCCGTCCCCGGCCTCGGCGACGACCTCCAGGTCGGGTTCGCGGTCGAGGATGAGCCGCACCCCGCGCCGTACCAGGGCGTGGTCGTCGGCGAGGAGGATGCGGATCGGGGACGGGTCGCTCGGGTTCATGGCACCTTCTTCTGGGCGGGCACGGTCAACCGGACCTGTGTACCGGTCCCCGGCTCGGAGACGATGTCCAGGGTGGCTCCCACCAGCAGCGCCCGTTCCCGCATCCCCCGGATGCCCGCACCCTCGTGCCCGATGCCGGTGCCGTCGCCGTCGTCGGTGACCGCCAGCAGCAGCGCGCCGTCCCTGTGACGCAGGCTGACCTCGACCCGGCCGGCTCCGGCATGGCGGGCCGCGTTGGTCAGGCTCTCCTGCGCGACCCGGTACAGCACCAGCTCCGTCTGCGTGTCCAGGGCGGGCAGGTCGGCGTCGAAACGGCGAAGGACGCGCAGCCCGGCGTGCGTGGTGAACTCGGTGGTGAGCGAGGTCAGGGCGCTGACCAGGCCCAGGTCGTCGAGTACGCCGGGCCGCAGTCGGCGTACCAGGCGGCGTACCTCGTCCAGGCTGCCGCGGGTGATCTCCTGCGCCTGCTGGAGTTCCCCGCGCAGGGGCTCGTCCGCCTCGTCCGCCGCCCGCTTCAGTGACAGCAGGATCGCGGTCATGGTCTGCCCCACCTCGTCGTGCAGCTCCTGCGCGATGCGGCGCCGTTCGGCCTCCTGCGCCAGCAGGACGCGGCCGCTGCTCGCCGCCCGCTCGCTCTCCAGCCGGTCGAGCATGGCGTTGAAGGTGCGGATGAGGTCGGCGACCTCGCGCAGGCCGTGCGCGGGCAGCCGCTGGCCGGGGCGCAGCAGGTCGACCGTGGTCATCAGGCGGGTGAGCCGGTCGAGCGGGGCCAGCCCGAACCGCAGGAGGGCCGCATTGGCGACCAGCATCACCAGCAGGCCGCCGACCAGGATCACCGCCTCGGTCAGCAGGACCGGCACGGAGACGGTCACCGGGGCCCACAGCAGCAGCGCGGTGGCCGTGCCCAGCACCACCGCGTTCAGCCCGAAGATCCGCCAGAACAGGGACACCGGGAATCGCGCCTTTCGTCGTGACGTGGTGCGCACACACCTCGTACACCGTCTCGTCTCGTCTCGTCTCGTCGCCGGGGCCGGTCACCGCCCCCGCGCGCGTGCCACGGGAGCAGGGCGAACCGGCCCTCCCGGACAGCGTGCGGGCCGGCTGGCGCCGCGTCGATGGGCTCTGATGCCCATTTCTGGTCGTACGCCGCGGCCGGGTCGGCGGGCCCGATGGGCATCGGGTGCCGCGAGAGATGGGTACTGCGCCCGATAGGCGCGGCGCGTTCCGTCGGCGACGGTGGAGGCACAGCGGCCCGCGACCGGCAGGCCGCTCCCCCACCGGAGGAGAGGACCGCCATGTCGTCGCTCGACACGCCCCCGACCGAAGGCCGTCCCGGACGTCTGACGGCACACGAGGCCCGTCAGCGTCTGGAGCACGAGCGCGACGCGCGGCTGACCCAGCTGCGGGCCATCGACGATGCCGGGCGGGATGTGACGGACCAGGTGATGTCCGTGCAGAAGGAGGCCGTCCGGCGTGTGCTGGCCGAGATCGAGGCGGCCTTCGCGCGGGTCGGGGACGGCAGTTACGGCACCTGCCTGGGCTGTTCGCGGCCCGTCCCCGCCGAACGCCTGGAGATCCTGCCGTACACGCGCTTCTGCGTCGCCTGCCAGCGCCACAGCGACTGACGTCCCGTACTTCCTTGTCCTCCTTGTCCTCCTTGTCCTGTCACGTCCTGACCGAGGGGTGAAGCCGTGCACCACCGGACCGTCGTCCAACCGGCCCCGGCCCTGTCCGCGGAGGACCTCGCCGTGCTGCGCGCGAACCTGCGCGAGCAACTGTCGTTCCGCCGGGAGCAGATTCAGCAGCTGACGGCCGCCGCCCCGGCCCGCGGGGACGCGCTGCGTGAGCGGCGGGCGCCCTCGCAGGTGGAGGTGGGGGTTCAGCTCGCGGCCTCCGCCCGGATGGTCCTCGCCGATGTGGAGGCGGCGCTGCGCCGCATGGACGAGGGCCGCTACGGCACGTGCGGCCTGTGCCGGCGGCCCATCTCGCGCGAGTTGCTGGAGATAGTGCCGCAGGCCCGTCACTGTGCCCGGTGCCGCCAGGTCCGAGAGGCGGACCGGTGATCCCCGCAGCCCGTCGCGGCTCCGGCCGGCACCGGCCGTGGCCGCTGTGCCGGCAGTGCTACGGCCTCGCTCTCGACCTGGGCGGCGCCCGTACCCGCGCCTGGACGTCCGACCGGGGCACGATCCTCGACGTCCCCACGGTGACCGGCGCCGGGCGCGGGGAACCGGTCCCCGAGCCGGGGGGCGCCGGCACCGCCGGTACGGCGCGGATGCTCGACCGGCTGTTCGGCGACCGCCCGCCGGCCGCCCGCCGGCCGCTCGTCATCGTGACCGCGCCGGTCCTGGGCGGCGTCGCCCACCGGGAACGGGCCCGCGCCGCCGTCGAAATCCTGGGGCCGCACACCGTGCTCACCGTCCCCACCGCGCGTGCCGTCGCCGTGGCCGCGCGGGCGGACCTGTCCCGGCCGCTGCTCGTCGTGGATCTCGGCGCCCGCCGCACGGAGGCCGTCCTGCTCGCCGACGGCGCGGTGGCCGACGCCCGCGGCGCCGCGCTCGGCACGGGTGACGGCGACGGCACCGGGCGGCCGGGCGCCCTTCTCGTCGACGCGGTCACCGCCATGGTGACCGCGATGCTGGAGGAGGACCGCACGTCGCGGACGCTGGACGCCCTCCGGCGGGGCGCCCTGCTCGCCGGCGGGGGCGCGCTGCGGCCCGAGATCCCCTACCGGCTGACCGGCCGGCTGCACGCCCCGGTCAGCCCGGTGCCCGCCCCGCACACCGCGGCCGTACGCGGCGCCGCGGAACTCCTGCGGGCCGCGCACACGCACCCCTCCGCCACCGGCGCGGTGGGGGCGGGCTGACAGCCGTCCGGCTACCGGCCCCCGGCGACCGCCCTCTTCACCGGGGCGGCGAGGAGGACCAGCCCCAGTCCGAGGACGGCGAGCCCGCACCAGGAGACGTACGGCAGGCGCTCGCCGAGGACGGTGACGCCGAGGACTGCGGCGACGGCGGGCTCGGCCAGGGTCAGGGACGTGGCCGCCGACGCCGACGTACGGCGCAGTCCGTGGCCGAAGAGGCGGTAGGAGAGGTGGACGGTGAACAGGGCGAGGTAGCCGGCCACCGCCGCGCCCCTGACGGAGCCGAGCCAGGTGACGTCGACGAACGGCGCGAGCGGCAGGACGAGCAGCCCGGCCGCGCCGAACAGCGCGCCCATCACCGTGCCGGACTCGTGCCCGTGGGCGATGAGCCCGCCGCCGATCGACGCGTAGACCGCGTACGAGAGTCCGGCGCAGGTGGCGAGCAGGACACCCGTGAGGTCCACCGGGGTGCCGCTTCCGGTGAGCCGGGGGCCGAGCACGAGGAGGACGCAGCCGAGGACGGCGGTCGAGGTGGCGCCGGTCCAGCGGGCGGTCGGCCGGGCCCGGCCGGTGAGCCAGGCCAGGAGGCCGGCGAAGACCGGCGCGCTGCCGAGGGCGATCACCGTGGCCACCGCGACTCCGGTGCGGGCCACCGCCGGGTAGAAGGTGGCCGGGTATCCGGCGACGGCGAGGGCCCCCAGGAGGAGCAGCCACCGCTCGGCGCGGGTGCAGCGGGCCGGAAGCGAGCGGGCGCCGCGGGAGGTGAGGAGGAACAGGATGCCGCCGAGGGCGAGTCCGGCGCAGCCGATGGCCGCGGCGGGTGCGCCGGCCGGGGCGAAGGAGGCGGCGGTCCCGGTGGTTCCCCACAGCAGGCACGCGGTGAGTATCGGGGCGGGGCCGCCGAGGAGCGGGTGGTGGGCGCGCGGGGCGGCCGGGCGCGCGGAGGTCGGGCGTGAAGTGCGGTTCGGCACAGTCGTGGTCTTCCGTCGTCGGATGCGTCTGGGACTCGATCCGGAACGGGCGCACGACACGGCCACCGGCCGGCGCGGGAGGCGGCCGGCCGGGGCGGGGGGTCACTGCTTCGGTGCTGCGCCCGTCAGACGGCGAGCGGCGGAAGCACGACGTGCCAGTACGTATTCACCCGGCGATCCTAACGCGCCCGGACGGGGCCCCGGCGGCCCGCCCGCCGGGACCACGCACCGGCGCCGTCAGTGCCGGCGGCGTCGGTTCACGCGCTCAGCTCGCCGTGAGCGTCACGTCCTGCTCGGCCGCCGCGTGGAAGTACGGCAGCGGAAGGCCGCCCGCAGGGCGCAGTTCCATCACCGTGGCCTCGACACGGGCCGCGCCGGGCTCGACCGGGTCGGGTGCGGGCTTGCCCGTGTTCACCCAGCGGTGCTCGGCGCCGTCGCACACGGCACGGGTGCCGCCGATGCCGTGCCGGCTGGTCGAGGAATTGTTGCCGACGGAGGAACTGACGAAGACGGGACCGGAGTTGCCGGTGCAGCGGTAGGTGCCGGAGAGGGTGACGGTACCGTCCGCGGCGACCCGGCCGACCGGGTCGACGGTCACGGACTCGGACGGACCGGCGGTCGCGGTCACCGCGGGCGCGGCCAGCAGGAGCAGGGCGGCGGCCGCGGCCGCGGTCAGGGCGGGGCGCAGGGCGGGGCGCGGGACTGGGCGGAAGGACATGGGGGGACCTCCTGGTAGGGGGGTTCCACTGGTACCGGCAGGGCGGGCCCGCGACCGTGATCGTCACTCCTTCGGTGGCGAGTCCGCACCGTGCGTCGACGAACGGTCCGCGAGTTGTCCTGGTGCTGTCACACTCCCCGGCGGGCTCTGGCGGCGGCCCCCGCGCGGGCGCATGGTCGGTTCAACGGGGTCCACCGCCCGGTGACCCCACCGACGTGGAGGTGCGCCATGTGTACCCACCGGACTCCGAGCCCCACGGCCGACCCCGCGCACGTCGTCGCCGCCCACCCCGAGCAGGGCTGGACCCTCCTCTGTGACGGCACGATCGTCTTCGACGACTCCGGCGAGCTGCTGCCCGACGGCCGTGTCGTCGCCCCGCACCGCGTCCCGGCCGAACGCCGCCCCGCGGCCGTCGCCGTCGCGGCCTGATCAGTCCCCCAGGACGGCGAACCCGTCCAGCTCGACGAGAGCCTCCTCGTCCCACAGCCGTACGATCCCGACGACCGCCATCGCCGGGTAGTCCCGGCCCGCCAACTCCCGCCACGTTCTGCCCAGTTCGGGGGCGGACGCCCGATAGGCGGCGACGTCCGTGACGTAGACGGTGACGCGTGCCAGGTCCGCGGGGGTGCCGCCGGCCGCCGTGAGGGCGGTCAGCAGGTTGGCCAGGGCGCGGGCGAACTGGTCGGGCAGCGAGTCGCCGACCACCTTGCCGTCGGCGTCCAGCGCGGTCTGGCCGGCCAGGAACACCAGGCGGGAGCCGGTCGCGACGACCGCGTGCGAGAAGCCGGCCGGCGGGGACAGGCCGGGCGGGTTGACGCGCTCGGCGGTCACCGGACGCCCTCCGGTCCCGTCCGGGACGGCACAGCCGCACCGGCCGCGCGATCCCTTGTCGCTGCATCCGCCTCCCCGCGATCCCCCGTCGCTGCATCCGCCTCCCCACGGCCCGCCTCCGCACGGCCCGTCGCGCGATCCCGCACCGCCCGGTCCTCCGCCGCCCGGTCCTGCGCCGCGTACAACTCCTTCGCGATGATGCCGCGTTGCACCTCGCTCGCCCCCTCGTAGATCCGTGGCGCCCGCACCTCGCGGTACAGGTGTTCCAGCAGGTGTCCCCGGCGCAGGGCACGGGCGCCGTGGAGCTGGACGGCGGCGTCGACGACGTACTGCGCGGTCTCGGTGGCGAGGAGTTTCGCCATGGCGGCGCGGCGTGGCACGTCCGGGGCGCCGGTGTCGTACGCCGTGGCGGCGGCGTAGACCATCAGGCGGGCCGCCTCGGTGCGCAGGGACATCTCGGCGACCTGGTGGGCGACCGTCTGGAGGTCTCTCAGTTTGCCGCCGAAGGCGTCGCGTCGGGCGGTGTGGGTGAGGGTGGCGTCGAGGGCGGCCTGGGCCATGCCGACGGCGAAGGCGCCGACGCTGGGCCGGAAGAGGTTGAGGGTGGTCATGGCCACGCGGAAGCCGCGGTCGGGTTCGCCGAGTACGTCGGCCGCGGTGACGGGGACGGCGTCGAGGGCGAGGGTGCCGATCGGGTGCGGGGAGAGCATGTCCAGGGCGGTGCCGGTGAGGCCGGGGCGGTCGGCCGGGACCAGGAACGCGGTGACTCCGCGGGCGCCGGCGCCGGGCGTCGTACGGGCGAAGACGGTGGCGAAGTCGGCTTCGGGGGCGTTGGAGATCCAGCACTTCTCGCCGGTCAGGCGCCAGCCGCCGGGGCCGTCGGGTTCCGCGGCGAGGGAGAGGGCGGCGGCGTCCGAGCCCGCCCCCGGCTCGCTGAGCGCGAACGCGGCCACGGCGCTGCCGTCGGTGACGCGGGGCAGCCAGCGCTCGCGCTGCTCGCGGGTGCCGTGCGCGTGGACGGGGTGGGCGCCGAGACCCTGGAGGGCGAGGGCCGTCTCGGCCTCGGTGCAGGCATGGGCGAGGGACTCGCGCATCAGGCAGAGGTCGAGGGCGCCGGCGGTGAAGAGGCGCGGCAGCAGGCCCAGTCGGCCGAGTTCGGCGAGGAGCGGGCGGTTGATCCGGCCGGGTTCGCCCTTCTCGGCGAGCGGGCGCAGCCGGTCGGCGGCCAGGGTGCGCAGTTCGGCACACCAGGCGCTCTGTTCCGGTTCGAGCGAGAATGCGGGCATCGCCGCCCCTCTCCACCGATGGCCTCTTCTCTGGCGCTCCCACGGTATCGCGAACCGTTGACTGTCGTCACCAACGCGATACGCTCGGTGCGCGAGCCCACCACCACGGCGCTCCCGGGCGCCCACCCAGGCAAGGGGGCGACCCGCCATGCACGCCTCGGCCCACGTCGACACCTTCGCGCGTGACCACCTCCCGCCACCCGGCCAGTGGCCCCGGCTGCGGTTCGGTCTGCCGGAGCTGCGCTACCCCGAACGGCTGAACGCCGCCGCCGAACTGCTCGACGGCGGCGCCCCCGACCGGCCGGTGTTCCACACCCCCACGGGCCCGCCCTGGACCTACGGGGAGCTGCGCGCCCGCGTCGACCGGCTCGCGCACGTCCTCACCGGCGAGCTGGGCGTCGTACCGGGAAACCGGGTGCTGCTGCGCGGGCCGACCACGCCGTGGCTGGCGGCCTGCTGGCTCGCGGTGCTCAAGGCGGGCGCGATCGCGGTCACCGTGCTGGCCCAGCAGCGCTCGCACGAACTGCGCACGATGTGCGAGATCGCCCGGGTGCGGCACGCCCTGTGCGACATCCGGTCCGTGGACGAACTCGCCAAGGCGGAGATACCGGGGCTGCGGATCGCGGTCTACGGCGGTGACGCCCCCGACGACCTGCTGAACCGGCCGGCGCCCGGCGCCCCCTTCACCGCCGTGGACACCGCCGCCGACGACGTGGCGCTGATCGCCTTCACCTCGGGCACCACCGGCCGGCCCAAGGGTTGTCTGCACTTCCACCGGGACGTGCTGGCGATCGCCGACACCTTCTCCCGGCAGGTGCTCGCGCCGCACGCCGACGACGTGTTCGCGGGCAGTCCCCCGCTCGGTTTCACCTTCGGTCTCGGCGGGCTGCTCGTCTTCCCGATGCGGGCCGGCGCGAGCGCCCTGCTGCTCGAACAGGCGGGTCCCCAGCAGCTGTTGCCGGCGATCGCCGAGCACCGGGTGTCCGTGCTGTTCACCGCGCCCACCGCCTACCGGGCGATGCTCGGCGCCCTCGACGGGCACGACGTGTCGTCGCTGCGCCGCTGTGTCTCCGCCGGCGAGAACCTGCCCGCGGCCACCTGGCGGGCCTGGCACGAGCGGACCGGTCAGCGCCTGATCAACGGGATCGGGGCCACCGAACTGCTGCACATCTTCATCTCCGCGGCCGACGAGCGGATCCGGCCGGGCACCACGGGCGTCCCCGTGCCCGGCTGGCAGGCGCGCGTGCAGGACGAGAACGGCGAACCCGTCCCCGACGGCCGGCCCGGACTGCTCGCCGTGCGCGGCCCGGTGGGCTGCCGCTACCTCGCCGACCCCCGCCAGGGCGAGTACGTGCGTGACGGATGGAACGTCACCGGCGACACCTATGTCCGCGAGGACGACGGCTACTTCCGGTACGTGGCCCGCGCCGACGACATGATCGTGTCGGCCGGGTACAACATCGCGGGCCCCGAGGTGGAGGACGCGCTGCTGCGGCATCCTGATGTCGTCGAGACGGCGGTCGTCGGACGGGCGGACGAGGCGCGCGGGCAGGTGGTGGTGGCGTTCGCCGTGCTGCGGGCCGGGGCGCGGCCGGACGCCGAGGCGCTGCGGGAGTTCGTCAAGGCCGAGCTGGCGCCGTACAAGTGTCCGCGGGAGATCGTCTTTCTGGACGCGCTGCCGCGGACCGCGACCGGCAAACTCCAGCGCTTCCGGTTGCGCACCACGAGTGATACCGATGGTGACCAGCAGTGATGCCGACGACCTAAGATGATCAACGTGTCCGACCAGCCCGCACCTAGGTCCCTCATCGTCACGCTCTACGGCGCGTACGGCCGCTTCGCGCCGGGCCCGGTGCCCGTCGCCGAACTGATCCGGCTGCTCGCCGCGGTCGGCGTCGACGCGCCCTCCGTGCGCTCCTCGGTGTCGCGGCTGAAGCGACGCGGTCTGCTGCTGCCCGCCCGCACCGCGCACGGCGCCGCCGGTTACGAACTGTCCGCGGAGGCCCGGCAGTTGCTGGAGGACGGAGACCGGCGCATCTACGCCACCACACCGCCCGTGGACGAGGGCTGGGTACTGGCGGTGTTCTCGGTGCCGGAGTCGGAGCGGCAGAAGCGGCACGTTCTGCGCTCCCGGCTGGCCGGTCTCGGCTTCGGCACGGCCGCCCCCGGCGTGTGGATCGCCCCCGCCCGGCTGCACGAGGAGACCCGGCACACCCTGGAACGGCTGCGCCTGGACGCCTACGTCGACCTCTTCCGCGGCGAGCACCTCGGCTTCGCGCCGACCGCGCGGGCCGTCGCCCGCTGGTGGGACCTGGCGGCCATCGCCAAGGAGCACGAGGCGTTCCTCGACCGCCACGAGCGCGTGCTGCAGGGCTGGGAGCGGCGCGCGGACACCCCGGCGCAGGAGGCGTACCGCGACTACCTCCTCGCCCTGGACGCCTGGCGGCACCTGCCGTACACCGACCCCGGGCTGCCCGCCGGGCTGCTCCCCGAGGACTGGCCGGGGGTGCGCTCCGCGGCCGTGTTCCAGGGGCTGCACGAACGGCTTCGGGACGCGGGCGCCGAGTTCGCCGGCCTCCTCCCCGAAGCCTGACCTCGCCTCAACTCCCCAGCGTCAGCCGGGGCTTGGGGGCGTCGGTGCGGCCGGTCACGGGCGGTCTGCTGCCCGCCCGGTAGGGCGCCGGCCAGACGGCGCCGGGTCCGTCGTAGCCCTGTTCGGCGGCGGCGTGCAGCGTCCAGTGCGGGTCGTACAGGTGCGGGCGGGCCAGCGCGCAGAGGTCGGCGCGGCCGGCCAGGAGCAGCGAGTTGACGTCGTCCCATGAGGAGATCGCGCCGACCGCGATCACCGGTACCCGTGCCTCGTGCCGGATCCGGTCCGCGAACGGCGTCTGGTAGGACCGCCCGTACTCCGGGGCCTCCTCGGCGACGACCTGCCCGGTGGAGACGTCGATCGCGTCGGCGCCGTGCGCGGCGAAGGCGCGGGCGATCTCGACGGCGTCCTCCGCGGTGGTCCCGCCGTCGGCCCAGTCGGTCGCGGAGATCCGCACGGTCATGGGCCGTTCCTCCGGCCACACCGCCCGTACGGCGTCGAAGACCTCCAGCGGGAACCGCAGCCGCCGCGCCGGCGAGCCGCCGTAGGCGTCGGTGCGCCTGTTGGTCAGCGGGGAGAGGAACCCTGACAGCAGGTAGCCGTGCGCGCAGTGCAGTTCGAGAAGGTCGAACCCGGCCCGCGCGGCCCGCCCGGCGGCGGCGACGAACTGCTGGCGCAGATCGGTGAGTTGTGCCCTTCCCAGCTCCCTCGGCAGCTGGCTCCCCGGCTTGTACGGCAGTGGAGAGGCGGCCACGAGTGGCCAGTTGCCGTCCCTGAGGGGTTCGTCCATGCCCTCCCACATCAGCCGGGTCGAGCCCTTGCGCCCGGAGTGGCCGAGCTGCACGCCGATCGCGGTGCCCGGCGCCCGCTCGTGCACGAAGTCGGTGATCCGCCGCCAGGCCTCGCCGTGCCGGCCGGTGTAGAGGCCGGCGCAGCCGGGTGTGATGCGCCCCTCGGGGGACACGCACACCATCTCGGTCATCACCAGTGCGGCCCCGCCGAGGGCGCGGGCGCCGAGGTGGACGAGGTGGAGGTCGCCGGGGATGCCGTCGGCCGCCGAGTACATGTCCATCGGGGAGACGACGACCCGGTTGCGCAGGGTCAGTCCGCGCAGCCGGAACGGCGTGAACATCGGGGGCGTGCCGGGCGGGCAGCCGAACTCCCGCTCCACCGCGGCCGTGAAGTCCGGGTCGCGCAGCCGCAGGTTGTCGTGGGTGACGCGGCGGCTGCGGGTGAGCAGGTTGAAGGCGAAGCGCCGCGGGGGCTGATCGACGTACAGGGCGAGGTTCTCGAACCATTCGAGGCTGGCGCGGGCGGCACGCTGGGTGGAGGCGACGACCGGCTTGCGCTCCTCCTCGTAGGCTGTCAACGCCGAGCGGGAATCGGGGTGTTCCTCCAGGCATGCCGTCAGCGCCAGGGCGTCCTCGACGGCGAGCTTGGTGCCGGAGCCGATGGAGAAGTGGGCGGTATGGGCGGCGTCGCCCAGCAGCACCACATTGCCGTGCGACCAGCGCTCGTTGACCACGGTACGGAACGCCGTCCACGCCGAGTTGTTCGACCTGAGCGGCCGTCCGCCGAGCGCGTCCGCGAAGATCTTGGCGCAGCGTTCGACCGACTCCTGCGGGGTGGCTTCGTCGAATCCGGCGGCGTGCCAGACCTCCTCGCGCATCTCGACGATGACGGTGGAGGCGTGGGCCGCATACGGGTAGCCGTGCAGTTGCATGACGCCGTGTTCGGTCTCGGCGATCTCGAAGCGGAAGGCGTCGAAGGCGAAGTCGGCGGCGAGCCAGATGTAGCGGCAGCGGTGGGTGGTGACGCGGGGGCGGAAGACGTCCGCGTAGGCCTCGCGGGTGGTGCTGTGCACGCCGTCGGCGGCGACGACCAGGTCGTGGGTCTCGGCGAGGCGCCGCACCGGGGGTGCCTCGGTGTGCGGACGCAGGTCCACGCCGAGGTCGTGGCAGCGGGTGTGCAGGATCTCCAGGAGGCGTCTCCTGCCCAGGGCTGCGAAGCCGTGGCCTCCGGAGGTCCGGCGGATGTTTCTGTGGACGATCTCTATGTCGTCCCAGCGGGTGAAGTTTTGCTGGAGGGCCTCGTGGACGACGGGGTCGGCGTGTTCGATGCCGCCGAGGGTCTCGTCGGAGAGGACGACTCCGAAGCCGAAGGTGCGGTCGGGGGTGGTGCGTTCCCAGAGGGTGACCTGGCGGTCGGGGTCGCGGCGTTTGAGGAGGGTCGCGGTGTAGAGGCCTCCCGGGCCTCCGCCGATGATCGCGATGCGCCCGCCCGGGGCAGCCATCCTCAGCGTCCCTTCCACTTCGGGGGGCGCTTCTCCAGGAAGGACCTGTGGAACTCCGCGTAGTCCTCGCCGTTCATCAGGAGGGCCTGGGTCGCCGCGTCCAGCTCCACCGCCGCCGCGAGGGGCATGTCGAGTTCCGCCGTCAGGAGGGCCTTGGTCTGCGCGTGGGCCAGGGCCGGGCCGTCGGCGAGGCGGCGGGCGAGACGGTGGGCGGCCTCGTCGGCGTGGGCCTCCTCGGTCAGCTCGCTGATCAGGCCGATCCGCTCCGCCTCGGGCGCGCGCACCGCTTCGCCGAGCATGAGGAGGCGGGTGGCGTGGCCGAGGCCGACGACGCGGGGCAGGAGGTAGGCGGCACCCATGTCGCCGCCGGAGAGGCCGACGCGGGTGAAGAGGAACGCGAAGCGGGCGCTGGGGTCGGCGACGCGGAAGTCCGCGGCCAGGGCCAGCACGGCTCCCGCCCCGGCGGCCACCCCGTGCACGGCCGCGATCACGGGGAACGGGCACTCCCGTATCGCCCGGACGACCTGGCCGGTCATCCGGTTGAAGTCGAGGAGCTGGGCGGTGTCCAGGGCGAGGGTGGCGCCGATGATCTCCTCGACGTCTCCGCCGGAGCAGAAGCCGCGTCCCTCGCCGGCCAGCACCAGGGCGCGCACGGAGCGTTCCCGGGACAGTTCGGCGAGGAGGTCGCGCAGGTCGGCGTAGGCACCGAAGGTGAGCGCGTTGAGCTTCTCGGGACGGGCGAGGGTGACGGTGGCGACGCCGTCGGCGTGGGTGACGCGCAGGTGGCGCCAGTCGGAGGTACGGGCGGCGGAGCCGGTGAAGGGACTCATGAGGGCGGCCTCCTCGACGAGCGGTCACCCTCGAAGTTATCACCTGTATGTGACTGTCGTCAGGAGTACGCGATAGATGGGGCGGGTATGCGACGGACGTGTCACCGCGTGACCTGTCCGCGTCACACGCGTCACCGGTCGTCGATAACGCGGTAACAACGGGATCAGCGGTGGGCGCGCGACCGTTGTGCCGGGTAAGCCGACCCCTGACGGGGCGGACGGTCCCGTACGGCGACCGGCCTGGGCCTCTGGCGGAGGTCGCCGTACCATTCCTCAAGTTGAAAGCAGGACCGCCTGATGTCGCACACAGGAACCTGCGCCATGAACGGACTCGCCTTGCACGAACGCCCCTCCGCAGCCGCCTCCTGGCGCATCGCGCTGCCGCACTCCGCCGCGGCCGTGCCGGTGGCCCGCGCCCTGGTCCGCACGGCGCTGGCGGAGCTGGAGCACGGGGCGGACAGCGACACGGCGGAACTGCTGACGGCCGAGCTGGTGGCGAACGCCGTGGAGCACACCGCCGGAGACGATCCGATAGAGCTGGTGGTACAGCTGCTGCCGACCGGCTGCCAGGTCGAGGTGCACGACCCCGATCCGGTGCCGCCCGGCGACCTGACCCGCCCGGCCGCGGGCCGCGAGCCCGACCCGTGGCAGGAGCACGGGCGCGGGCTGCTGCTGATCCGGGCGCTCAGCTCGTCCTGCGGTCACCGGCCCACGGAGAACGGCAAGGCGGTGTGGTTCCGGCTGGCCGCGGTGCCGCCCCAGGGGCGCCCGCGTCCCGCGTAGGACCGAGCCCTACCGGGCGACCGGGCGAGCATCACGAACAGAGCCCTACCGGGCGAGCATCACGCGAACCGGACCCACCGCGGGCGAGCGTCACGAGCCCGGCCCTACCGGGCGAGCATCACGAGCCGGACCCTACGAGGCCAGCATCACAAACCGGCCCCCCACCGAGCCGGCATCGCGAACCGGGCCCTACCGGGCGAGCGTCGCGACCAGGACGGCCTTGATGGTGTGCAGCCGGTTCTCGGCCTCGTCGAAGACGACGGAGCAGGCGGACTCGAAGACCTCGTCGGTGACCTCGAGCGAGTCCAGGCCGTGCCGGTCGTGGATCTCGCGGCCGACCTTGGTGCCGAGGTCGTGGAAGGCGGGCAGGCAGTGCAGGAACCGGACGTCCGGGTTGCCGGTGGCGCGCAGGACGTCCATGGTCACGGCGTACGGCGACAGAGCCTCGATCCGCTCGTCCCAGATCTCCTTGGGCTCCCCCATGGAGACCCACACGTCGGTGGCGACGAAGTCGGCGCCCGCCACGCCCTCGGCCAGTGACTCGGTGAGGGTGACGCGCGCGCCGCTCGTCTCGGCCAGCTCGCGCGCCCGGTCGACGATCTCCTGGGCGGGCCAGTAGGACTTGGGGGCGACGATCCGCACGTCCATGCCGAGCAGGGCGCCGGTGACCAGGTAGGAGTTGCCCATGTTGAAGCGGGCGTCGCCGAGGTAGGCGAAGGCGACCTCGGGCAGCGGCTTGGCGGTGTGTTCGGTCATGGTGAGCACGTCGGCCAGCATCTGGGTGGGGTGCCAGTCGTCGGTGAGGCCGTTGTAGACGGGCACACCGGCGTACGCGGCCAGTTCCTCGACCTTGTCCTGGCTGTCGCCGCGGTACTGGATGCCGTCGTACATCCGGCCCAGCACGCGCGCGGTGTCCTTCACGGACTCCTTGTGGCCGATCTGCGAGCCGCTCGGGTCGAGGTAGGTCGTCGAGGCGCCCTGGTCGGCGGCGGCGACCTCGAAGGCGCAGCGGGTGCGCGTGGAGGTCTTCTCGAAGATCAGCGCGATGTTCCTGCCGGTGAGGTACCGCGTCTCGGCCCCGGCCTTCTTGGCGGCCTTCAGCTCGGCGGCCAACTCGATCAGACCGCGGAACTCCTCCTGGGTGAGATCCAGCTCCTTGAGGAAGTGGCGGCCGGCGAGGGCGGTCGGGACTGTCGCCATGGGGGCGCTCCAGAGGTGCGGTAACAGGTGCCTCGAACAGGTACGAGGGCAGGTCAACGGCAGGGGACTCTGGAAGTCTATACGACATCAAGTATTTGTATACATGCCTGCCGTTGACCTGCCCTCGTACCTGTTCGAGGCACCTGTTACCGCAC